>NZ_JBHUZM010000043.1:0-52940 GCF_042667665.1 Streptomyces sp. NPDC057307
CTCTCGGGCTTTCCTCCGGGCTTCCCTTCGGTTCTTGCTGTCCTGCGTTTCCGACTCTATCAGAACCTTTCGGCGCCTGATTCCCAGTCAGCGGGATCGCTTTCAGTTATCCGCTTTCGCGTTTCCCTTTCGGCGAGACCGACATTATCAGAAACATCCGGGCCGAACTAAATCGGCCGCTGTGATTCGGAAGATGTATCGGAAAGCTCGGCAGAAATTCGATTCCCGCTCCGAGCTGAGTAGACATTAACTGTCGCTCTCGAACTTGTCCAGCTTCGAGGCAACCGTTCAAATCTACCTCCCCACACAGACCCTGTCAATGATCGGCAGGGTTTTTTGTGGAGCGGAGAGGAGACTAACAGGTCAGCGACCCACAACGCACATCAGGCTGCCGTGGGCAGTTGGGCGCTCTGGTCGGCGCTCTCCACGTCGCCCGTGTCACCCGCGCGGGCCGCTCGGCCGCCGAGCACGTACACGTAGGCCAGGAAGGCCAGTTCGGAGAAGACACCGATCGCGATGCGCGCCCATGTCGGCAGGCCGGACGGGGTCACGAAGCCCTCGATCAGGCCCGACACGAAGAGGATCAGAGCCAGACCGATGGCCATGCCCACGGCGGCTCGGCCCTGTTGGGCGAGCGCTGTGCGGCGGGTGTACGGGCCGGGGTCGATCAGGGTCCAGCCGAGGCGGAGGCCCGTGCCCGCGGCGACGAACACGGCCGTCAGTTCGAGCAGGCCGTGGGGCAGGACCAGGCCGAGGAACGTGTCCAGACGGCCGGCGGACGACATCAGGCCGATGCCGACGCCGAGGTTGAGCATGTTGAGGAAGAGGATCCAGATCACCGGGAAGCACAGGAAGGCGCCGAGGACGAGGCACATGGCCGCCGCTTGGGCGTTGTTCGTCCATACCTGGGCCGCGAAGGACGCCGCCGGGCTGCTGGAGTAGTAGGTCTCGTACTCACCGCCGGGGCGGGTCATCTGTCGGAGGTCTTCGGGAGCCGCTATCGCCGCCTGCACCTCGGGGTGCGCGGATATCCACCAGCCGATGATCGCGGCGACGAGCACCGAAAGCAGCGCGGTCGGTACCCACCAGTGGCGGGCGCGGTACACGGCGGCGGGGAAGCCGGCCGTAAGGAAGCGGGCGGCGTCGCGCCAGCCGGCGCGGCGGGTGCCGGTGACGACCGAGCGGGCTCGCGCGACCAGCTGCGTCAGGCGCCCGATGAGCATGGGGTCCGGGGCGCTGGACTGGATCAGGGAGAGATGGGTGGCTGTGCGTTGGTAGAGGGCGACGAGTTCGTCCGCCTCGGCACCGGTGAGGTGCCGTCCACGGCGCAGCAGAAAGTCCAGGCGGTCCCACTCGGGTCGGTGGGCCGTCACGAAGACATCGAGATCCATGGTCGGCTGCTGCTCCAGGCACTGGGTGCGTACGGTCCGTACTACTGCGGCGCGTTGCAGGCCAGCTTGGCAGACTGGGCGGTCCGGGGGCAGAGAAGGTCGGCGAAGGGTGGGCATCGGTGAATGAGCTTGTGACGGGCGACGCGGTCGTACTGGGGCTGCGCCCCGCGAAGCTACCGAGCCGGGCGTTGGCCGTCGTCATCGATCTGGTCGTGGTGTGGGCCGCGTACATCGTGGTCTCGATCGTCCTCACCGTCGCGACGGGTTCGCTGGACACGGCCGCGGTGGCGGCGCTGGCGGTCGCGAGCTTCCTGCTGATACCCGTGGGTGTGCCGATCGCGGTGGAAACCCTCAGCCATGGGCGCTCGTTGGGGAAGTTGGCCTGCGGGCTGCGGGTGGTACGTGACGACGGCGGGCCCATTCGTTTCCGTCACGCGCTGGTGCGCGGGGCGATCGGGGTGGTGGAACTGCTGATGTCCTTCGGCGTCATCGCCTGCATCGCCTCGCTCGTGTCGGCGCGCGGGCGCCGGGTCGGGGACCTGTTCGCGGGGACGTTGGTCGTGCGCGAGCGCGTACCGGCCGACCGGGCCCGTGCCGTACCGCCTCCGCCGCCGTGGCTCGTCGGCCGTTTCTCCGAGCTGGATCTGTCGTCGGTGCCCGACGATCTGTGGCTGGCCATACGGCAGTACCTGACTCGGATGGGGCAGCTCGACGCCGGCGTCGGCTGGTCGATGTCGCAGCGGCTGGCCGACAATCTGGCGGCGCGTACGGGCGTACCGCTGCCGCAGGGCGTACCGCCGGCGGCGTATCTGGCGGCTGTGGTGAACGAACGGCAGGCGCGGGACTCGCGGCGGGCCTTCGGCTCCGTGGCGGCTGCTGCCGCCGCAGCGGCCGGCCCCGCCAACGGGCCGACGGTGCGTCCCCCGCAGGTGCGTCGACCCGTGGTCGCGCAGCCTGAGGGCGAGCCTCGGGACGCATCGCGGGCACCAACTCCGGGGCCCGGTCCGGCCGTTCCCCCGGCTTCCAGGTTCGCGCCGCCCGCCTAGGCCCCGTCAGGGCAGCGCCGACGGTGGGGTTTCGAGGTCTTCGAGTTCGATGCCCGGTGCCGCGAGAACCACGTCGCCGCTGATGTGGACGCTGTGCTGCTCCCCGGTGTCCAGGGCGCTGACCTGGTACTCGTCCACGGTCAGAGGTCCATTGTCAGTGGCATGCGCTTCACTTCTCAGTAGCGCCCAGGACTGGTCGAGAGTGCGGGGCGCGAGGACCGGGTCCGTGAAGGCGACCAGACGGACTCGGGTCGCGGGAGAAGTGGGAGTGAGGCGGAGAAGGCGAGTGATCGCGATGAGGAACGCGGGGGACGAGCCGGTGAAGGCGTGGGCGCGGACATTGCCTTCGGTGGCCTCGGTGCCGGTGGGGTCGGTGCGGACCCAGGTGACGCCTTCGAGTGCGGCGGCACGGACTCGCCAGCTCGCGGCGTGCAGTTCGAGTCTGATGGGGCGGCCGAGTTCGTCGAGGGTGAGGTCGACGGAGCCGGCGTGGTCGCCGGAGGGCGCGGTGATCTGGGAGACGTAGCGCCAGCCGGACGGACCCGGCGCGCAGTGGAAGTGCTCGTCGCCCAACGGCGTGTGGTCGTGCGGATCGTGGAGTGAGTAGCGGCCACGGGGCATGTGCGGGAGTCCTTCGGTGTCCTCGGGGGCCGTGCCGTGAGACCGCACGGAGTACCGCCCGCGTACACACGGACCGCCTGGACCGGAAGCCGGTGTGCCAGGGGTCGAAAAGCGGGGCAGGCCCCCAACACGGGGGTGTGGGGGCCTGCCCGTACCGCTGGTGTCAGCGGCGGGTCGCTGTGGGTCAGTAGCGGTACTGGTCGGGCTTGTACGGGCCTTCGACCTTCACGCCGATGTACGCGGCCTGCTCCGGGCGGAGCGTCGTGAGCCGCACGCCGAGGGCGTCGAGGTGGAGGCGCGCGACCTTCTCGTCGAGGTGCTTGGGCAGCACGTAGACGTTGGTCGGGTACTCCTCCGGCTTGGTGAAGAGCTCGATCTGGGCCAGGGTCTGGTCCGCGAACGAGTTGGACATCACGAAGGAGGGGTGACCGGTCGCGTTGCCGAGGTTCAGCAGACGGCCCTCGGAGAGCACGATCAGCGTCTTGCCGTCGGGGAACGTCCAGGTGTGGACCTGCGGCTTGACCTCGTCCTTGACGATGCCCGGGGTCTTCGCGAGGCCGGCCATGTCGATCTCGTTGTCGAAGTGGCCGATGTTCCCGACGATCGCCTGGTGCTTCATCTTGGCCATGTCCGAGGCCATGATGATGTCCTTGTTGCCCGTGGTGGTGACGAAGATGTCGGCGATGCCGACGACGTCGTCCAGCGTGGCGACCTGGTAGCCGTCCATCGCCGCCTGGAGCGCGCAGATCGGGTCGATCTCGGTGATGATCACGCGGGCGCCCTGGCCGCGCAGGGACTCCGCGCAGCCCTTGCCCACGTCGCCGTAACCGAAGACGACAGCGACCTTGCCGCCGATCAGCACGTCGGTGGCGCGGTTGATGCCGTCGATCAGGGAGTGGCGGCAGCCGTACTTGTTGTCGAACTTCGACTTGGTGACGGCGTCGTTCACGTTGATCGCCGGGAAGAGCAGGGTGCCCTCGCGGTGCATCTCGTAGAGACGGTGCACACCGGTCGTGGTCTCTTCGGTGACGCCGCGGATCTCGGACGCCAGGAGGGTCCACTTCTGCGGGTTCTCGGTGAGGGTGCGGTTGAGGAGACGGAGGATGTAGCCGTACTCCTCGCTGTCCGCCGTGGCCGGGTCCGGGGCCGCTCCGGCCTTCTCGAACTCGACGCCCTTGTGGACGAGCAGGGTGGCGTCGCCACCGTCGTCCAGGATCATGTTCGGGCCGGCGGTGGAGGCGTCGGGCCAGGTCAGGGCCTGCTCCGTGCACCACCAGTACTCTTCGAGCGTCTCGCCCTTCCAGGCGAAAACGGGAATGCCCTGCGGGTCGTCCGGGGTGCCCTTGGGGCCGACGGCGATCGCGGCGGCGGCGTGGTCCTGGGTGGAGAAGATGTTGCAGGACGCCCAGCGGACGTCGGCGCCGAGCGCGACCAGCGTCTCGATGAGGACGGCGGTCTGCACGGTCATGTGCAGGGAGCCGGTGATGCGGGCGCCGGCGAGGGGCTGCGCCTCGGCGTACTCCCTGCGGATCGACATCAGGCCGGGCATCTCGTGCTCGGCGAGGGTGATCTCCTTGCGGCCGAACTCGGCAAGCGAGAGATCGGCGACCTTGAAGTCCTGTCGGTTGGCGACAGTGGTCATAGCGAGCTGCTCCTCGTAAAGGGGTCGAGGGTGGGTACGGCTGACTCTGCGGCGGGCGGGCATACGAATGCCCGGACGTACGCAACGCAGTCCGTCGGAGGCCCTCTCTCCCTCGGCCGGTCCGCGCCGCAGACCGCCCGACCGCCATCAGCAGCGACGTCTGGCTCTGCTGACGAATCTACACCGATCGGCCCAGCGCCCCACAGCCCACCGGGGTCCGGATGCCCTCTCCGGTGGGCAGGAAGGCCCCGGCGGGAGGTGCGCCGGGGCCTTCTTACGGATGCGAGCGGCTGGTCAGTGGTCCTTCTCCGCCTCGGAGGTCGACTCGGGGGCCGGGCCGGGGGCCGCTTCTGAGGTCGGCTCGGAAGTCGCCTCGGGGTCCGGTTCGGTGTCCGTGCCGCCGGGCGACTTGGCGGGGTTGGTGCCCGTCGCCGCTGCCGCCTCGCTGTAGATGTCCGGCTCCAGGTAGATCACACGGGCGATCGGGACCGCCTCGCGGATCCGGGTCTCGGCCGCGTTGATGGCGTGGGCGACCTCGGCCGCCGTGTCGTCGTGCTCGACCGCGATCTTGGCCGCCACCAGCAGTTCCTCGGGACCGAGGTGGAGCGTACGCATGTGGATGATGCCGGTGACGACATCGCCGTCGACGATCGCGGCCTTGATCTTCTCCACGTCGTCCCGCCCGGCGGACTCACCGAGCAGCAGGGACTTCGTCTCGGCCGCCAGGACCATCGCGATCACGATCAGCAGGATGCCGATGCAGAGCGTGCCGATGCCGTCCCAGACGCCGTTGCCCGTGGCGAGCGCCAGGCTCACGCCCAGGAGCGCGAGGATCAGACCGACCAGGGCGCCGAGGTCCTCCAGGAGGATGACCGGGAGCTCGGGAGCCTTCGAGTGGCGGATGAACTCCTTCCAGGAGCGCTTGCCGCGCGTCTGGTTGGACTCGACGATGGCCGTACGGAAGGAGAACGACTCGGCGATGATCGCGAACACGAGGACGCCGACCGGCCAGTACCAGGCCTCGATCTCGTGCGGGTGCTTGATCTTCTCGTAGCCCTCGTAGATGGCGAACATGCCACCGACGGAGAAGAGCACGATGGAGACGAGGAACGCGTAGATGTAGCGCTCACGGCCGTACCCGAAGGGGTGCTCCGGGGTCGCCTCGCGCTTCGCCTTCTTGCCGCCGAGGAGCAGCAGCCCCTGGTTGCCCGAGTCGGCGAGCGAGTGCACGCTCTCGGCGAGCATCGACGACGAACCGCTGAAGAGGAACGCCACGAACTTGGCTACTGCGATCGCGAGGTTGGCGGCGAGCGCCGCCACGATCGACTTGGTTCCGCCTGACGCGCTCATGGGTGCGGTGGATCCCTTCTTCGGTCTGCGGCCCTGGCGCCGCGGTACGGCGGCACATTGTTGCAGCCGACGAAGGGGACCGTACGCGAAGCGGTGGTTCAGGCGATGACGGTGGCACGGAACACCGTGCCCGTACCGGTCAGTTCGGTCTTTTCGCCTGCGGGGACGAAGACCGAGGCGCCGGGGGTCAGGTCGAGGTCGTTGGCGCGCGGCGTGCCCTCGGTGCAGAGGAGGATCTGAGGGGTGCCGACGGTGAGTTCGCGGGGCGCCGCGCCGGGTGCCAGGGCGTAGCGGGACAGCCGGAACTCGTCGATCGGGGTGTCGTACAGCTCCTCGCCGGACGGCGACGCCTCGGGGCGGAGTACGGCGGGTTCGGTCGCCTCGAAGCGCACGATGCGGAGCAGTTCCGGCACGTCGACGTGTTTGGGGGTGAGGCCGCAGCGCAGCACGTTGTCCGAGTTGGCCATGATCTCGACGCCCAGGCCGTTCAGATACGCGTGCGGGACGCCGGCGCCGAGGAAGAGGGCTTCGCCGGGCTGGAGTTGTACGTGGTTGAGCAGCATCGCCGCGATGACGCCCGGGTCGCCGGGGTAGTGGTGGGCGATCGACACATATGGCGAGTACTCGCCGCCGAGGCGTGCGGCTGCTTCGGCCGAGGAATGAACGGTGTGGGACATCTCGTCGGGGTCGGCGGTGAGCACAGCGGTGAGGACCTCGCGCAGCGCGGCTTCCTCGGGGTGTGCGTGCAGGAGGTCCACGTACGGCTTGAGCGAGTCGACGCCCAGCCGGGCGAGAAGTTCCGCGGTCTCGGCGGGGGCGCGGAAGCCGCAGAGGCCGTCGAAGGGGGTGAGGGCGCAGATCAGTTCGGGCTTGTGGTTGGCGTCCTTGTAGTTGCGGTGCGGCGCGTCGATGGGGACGCCCTGGCGTTGTTCCGCCTCGTAACCCTCCTTCGCCTGGGCGAGGTTGGGGTGGACCTGGAGGGAGAGAGGTGCGCCCGCGGCAAGGAGTTTGAGGAGGAAGGGGAGGCGTGGACCGAATTTCTTGACGGTGGGGGCGCCGAGTTCCGTCTCGGGGGCTGCCGCGATGAGGTCGGAGAGCGGGTGTTCGAGAGGGGTGGTGGTGCGGTTGATACGGGAGGGGGCCCCCGGGTGGGCGCCCATCCACATCTCGGCCTGGGGCTCGCCGGTGGGGGCGGTGCCGAGCAGTTCCGGGATGGCGGTCGTGGAGCCCCAAGCGTAGGGGCGCACGGTGTTGGAGAGGCGGTCCATGGGTGCTTCCTTGTCGCGGGCATACGGGCCAGGTGCGGAGGTGCGTGAGGGGTGTTCGAGGAGCGGAAATGTGTCGACGGGGGGTGAAGTGCGGCGGGCGTGACGGCTGTTCAGTGCGGGGGCGGGTCCGGGAAGCCGAGGCCGGTCGGGGTCATTCGCGGTTGCCCGAGGCCAGGGCCAGGTAGACGGCCGTGAAGTCGGTGACGGCGACGAGTTCCGCGAGGGCTTCGAGTTCGCTGCCCTCCTGCGGCTCCAGTTCGCTGATGGCCGTCTCGTGGCTGATGGCGAGTTCGCGGGCGGCCGGGGCCGCGGTCAGTCCGCCGACGGGGCGGTCGCGGAGCAGCACGACACGGGCGCGCAGTGCCTGGGGCTCCTCGACGCGGTCGCGGAAGAAGTCGTCGGGGTCGGCCGCGCCGCCGGCGAAGTCGCCGCCCAGGAGGAGGCCGTGCGCGGGCAGGGCGCCGGGCAGCTCGGCCGCGAGCGCGGGGCGGCCGGACAACTCGGCCAGTACGGCGGCGAAGCGGCGCCCGGCGGGGGCGGCGGCGGTGCCTTCCGTCCAGATCAGCGGGAGGCTGTCGGCGAGTTCGGCGGCGAGGGTCTTGGCCGGGTTGCTGTAGGTCGCGATGGCCGGGCCGCAGCGTTCCGCCGTGCTGTCGAGGCGGTCGGCGACGAGTTGGAGCGTCGAGGCCGGGGCGGTGAGCAGTCCGACGCGGTCGAGAAGCGAGAGAAGGGGGGTGAACAGCGCCCAGAGGGCGCCCGGGCTCGCGGCCTGGATCTCCTCGTACTGCTCCTGCGGTGTCGGCGCCATGGGCACGGCCAGGCCGTGTGTGCCGTCGACGGCCTCGCTGAGCGGGGACTGGCGCGGGGCGACGGCGACGACGGTGCAGCCTCGGCGGTACGCCTGCTCGGCGAGGAGGGCGAGGCCGGGTTCGCCGCCATCGGTGGTGGCGATCAGGAGCAGGTCGACGGGGCCGGCCCAGCCGGGGAGCGCCCAGCGCAGGGCGCCTGCGGCGGGAGCCACGCCGGTGGGGCGCAGCAGGGTGACGGGCGCGGCGGCACCGGCGAGCGCGCCGAGCAGGTCGGCGACGCCGAGTGCGGCGGTGCCGGAGCCCGCGAACAGGACGGCGCGGGGGCGGCCCTCCGGGTTGAGCTGTTCTATGCCCGCCTCGGCGGCGTGCCGGGCGGCGGTACGTACCCGCGCCCCGGCCTCCGCGGCACCGAGGAGCAGCCCACGGTGGTCGACGCGGGCCAGCGCGTCCGGCGCGTCGAGCAAGGACTCGTCGAGCATGGCGGGGTGGGTCTCCGATCGTTGCGCGGGCTGCGGAGCCGGGTCTCGCTAGGCGGGGCGGCGGGCCTCGTCGACGAGGAGTACGGGGATGTCGTCCCGGACCGGGTAGGCCAGGCCGCAGTCCGTGCCGGTGCAGATCAGTTCGGGGGTGTCGGCCGCGGTGCGGTCGTCGAGCGGCGCGTGGCAGGCCGGGCAGGCGAGGATCTCCAGGAGGCCGGCTTCGAGCGGCATGTGGTGGGTGTCCCTTCGAACGAGCTGAGGTGTGTGGGGTGGTGCGGATTGAGCCACGTCAGCCTACCGCCGGAGGGTGGGGCGGGGCTCGTTCCGGGCGGCGGGCCCGGGGAGGCGGCGCCGAGGGGGGCGGGCCTGCGGCGCTCTCCCCCGCCGCCCGCCCGCCCGTTCCCGAACCGGGGCGCGCCCCGTCCTCAAGCGCCGAACGGGCTGGACGCGCCGACCGTCTCAGGAGCGGATCAGAGCCAGCGCCTCGTCCCTGATCTTGGACATCGTCGGTTCGTCACGAGCCTCCACGTTGAGGCGGAGCAGTGGTTCCGTGTTGGAGGCGCGGAGGTTGAACCACCAGTCGGGGGTGGTCACCGTCAGGCCGTCGAGGTCGTCGGTCGTGACGCCCTCGCGGTCGGCGAAGGCGTTCCGTACGGCGGTCAGGCGGGCGGCCTGGTCGTCCACCGTGGAGTTGATCTCTCCGGAGCCGGCGTACCGGTCGTAGGAGGCGACGAGTTCGGACAGCGGGCCGCTCTGGCCGCCGAGCGCGGCCAGGACGTGGAGCGCGGCGAGCATGCCCGTGTCCGCGTTCCAGAACTCGCGGAAGTAGTAGTGCGCCGAGTGCTCGCCGCCGAAGATCGCGCCGGCGCGGGCCATCTCCGCCTTGATGAAGGAGTGGCCGACGCGCGTACGGACCGGGTTGCCGCCGTGCTCCCTGACGACCTCCGGGACCGACCAGGAGGTGATGAGGTTGTGGATCACCGTGCCGCCGGGGTGCTTGGCGAGTTCACGCTCGGCGACCAGGGCCGTGATCGCCGACGGCGACACGCCCCTCCCCCGCTCGTCGACGACGAAGCAGCGGTCCGCGTCGCCGTCGAAGGCCAGGCCGAGGTCCGCGCCTTCGGACAGCACGCGTGCCTGGAGGTCCACGATGTTCCGGGGATCGAGCGGGTTGGCCTCGTGGTTGGGGAACGTGCCGTCCAGCTCGAAGTACATCGGGACCAGGTCGACGGGCAGCCCCGCGAAGACGGTGGGGACCGTGTGGCCTCCCATGCCGTTCCCCGCGTCGACCACGACCTTCAGCGGGCGGATCGCCGAGAGGTCGACCAGGGACAGCAGATGTGCCGCGTAATCGGCCAACGTGTCACTCTGCGTAATCGTTCCCGGCCGCGTGGCCCGTTCCGGGGGGCCCTCGGCCAGCCAGGTCTCGACCAGCGCGCGGATCTCGGCCAGGCCGGTGTCCTGCCCCACCGGCGCGGCGCCGGCGCGGCACATCTTGATGCCGTTGTACCGCGCCGGGTTGTGCGACGCGGTGAACATCGCGCCCGGCAGGTCCAGCGCCCCGCTCGCGTAGTACAGCTGGTCCGTCGAGCACAGCCCGATCAGCGTGGCGTCCGCCCCGCGACGCACGGCGCCCTTGGCGAAGCTCGCCGACAGGTGGGGCGAGGAGGGCCGCATGTCGTGACCGACGACGATCGCCGTGGCACCCGTGACTTCCACGAAGGCCGCTCCGAACAGCTCGACGAGCCGGTCGTCGAGCTGGTCCGGATATACGCCACGTACGTCGTACGCCTTCACGATCTGGCCCAAGTCGGCCACGGCCACCCCTCCTGAGGTTTCGCGGACAGTCAGCACAAACTACCCGCGCCCTCGGCGAGATCCGACGACAGCCCCTACGGCAGCATCCACCCCAGTACGAAGGTGCTCTGGCCCACCACGATCAGACACATCACCAGCAGCAGCCCGAGACTCCACGGCAGGACCTTCCTCAGGAGGTCGCCTTCCTTGCCCGCGAGGCCGACCGCGGCGCACGCGATCGTCAGATTCTGCGGGGAGATCATCTTGCCGAGCACCCCACCGGAGCTGTTCGCCGCCGCCAACAGTTCGGGCGACAGGCCCGATTCACGTGCCGCCGTGACCTGGAGCGCGCCGAAGAGCGCGTTGGCCGAGGTGTCGGAGCCGGTGACGGCGACGCCGAACCACCCCAGTACGGGTGAGAGGAACGCCAGCCCCGCGCCCGCCGCCGCGACGAAGTGGCCGATGGTGGCCGCCTGTCCGGAGAGGTTCATGACGTACGCGAGGGCCAGCACGGACACGACGGTGAGGATCGCGTACCGCAGTTCGTGCACGGTGGCCGCCCATTCCTTCAGCGCGTCCTTCGCCTTGAGCCCGATCACTCCGGCCGTCAGGAGGCCCGCGAACAGGACGAGCGTGCCGCCGGTCGAGATGAGCGGCAGCGAGAAGACGTTGGCCCCGACCGGCTTCCCCTCGGAGTCGGCGACGTCGAGGAACGGCCAGTCGAAGGACCGCGTCGCCTTGGCCAGCAGGTCCTTGACCGGCGGGATCTGCGCGAGGGAGAAGATCACCACGATCAGTCCGTACGGGGCGTAGGCGCGGACGACTTCGCGGCGGTCGTCCTCGACGTCCAGGTCCTCGCTGCGCGCGCCCGTCAGTACGGAGGTCCGCACCGCCTCGTCGGCCGGCTTGCGCGCGCCCGGTACGGCGAGCAGCGCGGCGGCGCCCACCAGTGCGGCCCCGATGTCGGCGAGTTGGGCGGAGACGAAGTTGGACGCGACGAACTGCGCGACACCGAAGGCGAGTCCGCAGGCCAGGGCGGGCGCCCAGGTCTCGCGCAGGCCCCGCTTGCCGTCCACGAGTCCGACGAGCACCAGGGGGACGACCACGGCGAGCAGCGGCGTCTGGCGGCCGACGACCGAGGCGACGGTGTCCAGCGGCAGTCCGGTCACCTGGGCCAGGGTCACCACCGGCGTACCCATCGCGCCGAAGGCCACGGGCGCGGTGTTGGCCACGAGGGCGACGACGGCCGCCTTGACCGGGTCGAAGCCGAGCGCCACGAGCATCACCGCGGAGATCGCGACGGGGGCGCCGAAGCCGGCGAGCGCTTCGAGGAGCGCGCCGAAGCAGAAGGCGACGACGAGCGCCTGGATGCGCGGGTCGTCGGAGAATCGCCCGAACGAGCGCCGCAGGATGTCGAAGTGCTGGGTGCGGACCGTCATCCGGTACACCCAGAGGGCGTTGACGACGATCCACATGATCGGGAAGAGACCGAAGACGACGCCCTGCGCGCCGGCGGAGACGGTCTGGCCGATCGGCATCCCGAACGCGAGCCAGCCGACCAGGACGGCGACGGCCAGACCGATCAGTCCGGCGCGATGAGCCTTCATACGGACGGCGCCGAGCAGCACCAGCACGGTGACCAGGGGAAGCGCGGCGACCAGGGCGGACAGGCCGAGTGAATCGGCGACGGGTTCCAGTTGCTGTTCGAACACGGCAGGGGCCTCCGAATTCCGCGATGCGGAAAGTGATCTCTCACGACTGGGAGGCATGATCGTGTCCACGACAAGTGGGGTCAATGATCCGCGCAGAATCCGTCACGGAAACCGCGGGACGGGTTCAGCGCGTCCGGGGACCCGGCCGGACTCAGGATTCAGGATTCAGGATTCAGGATTCAGGATTCAGCAACCATGGCCGGGAAAGGACCGGCGGGCGCCCGACTCAGGAATCGGGGGAACGCAGCACCCGCAGGTGCCCGCGGCGCCCGACCTCCGCCTGGTCCGCCCCACGCCGGCCGCCGCCGGGGCCGCTCGGGCGCTCCGGAGGGCGTGCGGCCTCACGTACGGCGTTTGCCAGGGCTTCGAGATCGTCACCGCTGGGCCGGGCCGGCGCCGAGCCGTCCGTGAGCCGGACGACCTCCCAGCCGCGTGGCGCGGTGAGTCTCTCGCTGTGTTCGGCGCACAGGTCATAGCAATGGGGCTCGGCATACGTGGCGAGCGGGCCGAGGACCGCGGTCGAATCGGCATAGACGTACGTCAGTGTCGCGACAGCGGAACGGCCGCACGCGGTGCGCGAACAGCGACGTACAGGGCTCACGATGTTGGACGGTACCGCACTCTTGAGCGGGCCGCGACGACTCGCCCTCACCTCACCCGGCCGTGTCGTGACGCGGCATTCGCCCCGCCCGGCGCCCGCGTAACTGCCCTGACCTGCACGGGAAGAGGGGTAATCAGCCAATCACCGTCAGTGATCCAGTCATCACTTGGGGCAAATCCCGCCAAGGAAAGCCGGCGCCACGCTCCGGCGGACCTAGCGAAACGAGCCCAAGCTTGGCCGGAATGCTCAATTTGCGACATGCCGTCCGGCGGGCTCGGGGGGCCGTCGCGGTGTCTCCCGGAGAGCTACGCTGCGTCAGTGATGGACAGTCCCGTACCGCCGCAGCCGACCGAGCCGAGACCCCGCCGCCGTGACCGCCACGGCCGTGGAATGCGCGGGCCCGTCGCCCCGCCGCAGGTTCCGCTCTCGGCCAGCCGCTCGGACTCGTTCCGTGATCTCGTACGGGACTCCGTGGAGCGGTTGGAACGGCGCTGGCCCCAGCTGGCGGAGATCGACTTCCTGGTGCTCGACGTGCCCGGCGCGGAGGACGAGTCGGTACCGCTCGGCCGGTCCGTCCCCGAGGGCAAGGACCGGCCCGCGCGCATCGTCGTCTACCGGCGGCCCGTCGAGATCCGTACGAAGAACCGCGAGGAGCGCGCCATGCTCGTCCACGAGGTCGTGGTCGAGCAGGTCGCCGAACTGCTCGGGCTCTCACCGGAGTCGGTCGACCCGCGGTACGGCCAGGACTGACCGCACCACCCTCTCGCCCCGGCCCGGCCCCGCCCGGCGTCACTTCAGTACGGAGAGGTCTTCCTTCGTCGCCGGTACGGACACCATGCCCCGGTCGTCCGGCATCGTCTGCACCGTGAACATCGGTACGCCGTCCTGCGTCACCGCCAGCGTGCGTGCCGCGTAGACCGGACCGCCCGACTCGGACTCGACCGTCAGCGCGTACGAGCCCTTAAGCCCCGCCGGCACGGGCGGGGTGACGGCCTGGGTCGTACCGCCCTTGACGGTGTACGTCTTGACGGTCTGCTCACCGCCCCCGCTGCCCGCCGAGGCCGTGACCTTCACCTTCGCCGTCTTGTCCGGCGCGGTGAGCGACAGCGTCGAGCCCTTGGCCTTGTTGTCGGGGACCGTCGCGCGCTCCGTCACGGGGCCGGTCGCCGGGATGAAGGCGACCTCCTGGTCGGCGCCCTTGCCCCGTACGACGCGCAGCGCGGCGACCACCGGGGTCTCGCCCCCGGCCTCTCCCGGGCCGATGAGGACCGAGCCGGCCTCGCCCTTGGTGACGTCCCCCAGGTCGAGCGAGGCCGTCATGCCCGACTTCACGTTGAGCGGCTCGGCGGCGGAGGACGGCACGATCGTGCCGCTCTTGCCCGCCAGTTGCACCTTCAGCTCGGCGTCGTCCTCACCGGGCGCGAAGACCACCAGTCGTACGGAGGTGGCGTCGGCCGGGATTCCGGGAAGCACCGCGCGGGGCGCGGGATCGGCCGATGCGGCCAGCCAGTCGCCGCCGATCTTCTGGTCGGCGGCGTTCACCACGGCGCCGACGCGGCCCGTACGGCTGCTGACATGGACGGTGACGTTCGGCTCGGCCTCGCCCGTGAGGGTCGACAGCAGGACGGGGACGCTGGAGCGCGCCGGGACCGGAATGCCCTCTCCCGTCGTGGACTTGAGAAGGCCCTCCTTGCCGTACAGCGAGATGTCGACGACGGCCGCCGTGTCGTCCGGGTTGGTGACGTGGACGTAGTCCTGCCGCGACTTGTCCGTGGACGCGCCGGGGAACCAGAAGTCGGTGTCGGGGGCGGTGCAGGTCATGCCGAGCAGCCCGCGCGAGTCGCCGGCCGTGACCGTGGTGGTCTGCTGGGTGGTCCAGCCGGGCGCGAGAGAGCCGGTGGCGGTGCCGACGAGTGCGGGGGCGTCCGCGCCCTTCTTGGTCCCGGAGACGGGCTTACCGGGCTCCTTGAGGGCCAGGAACGGCTTGGCCTTCGCGTCCGCCCCGTCCGCCGCGGGCTTTTTGGCCTCCTCGTCCTTGGCCTTGTCGTCCTTCGCTTCGTCGTCCTGCGCCTCGTCGTCGGTCTTCTTCTCGTCGTCGGCGGTGTCCGTGTCGTCCAAGGGCACGACGGACGGCGCCAGTTCGGCGGCCCCGCCCGTGCCCTCCCCCGGCGTCCCGGCCGGGGTGAAGGACGTGTACACCGTCTCGGCGAGCTCCGACGTGCTCGGCGCGGGACAGAGCAGGCTGCTGCGCTCCACGGGAACCCGCGCGGGCGTCTTCGCCGTCGTCGTCGTGCCGGCGGAGTCGGGCGCGGTGACGGCGGCGAACCCGGTGACCGCCGCGAGCGCCGTCGCGGCCGCGATGAGGGAGAGGGTCGTGCGGTTCACTGGTTGCTGCTCCCGTCGGGACGCTGCTCGTTCTCGGTGCCGTCGGTGTACGGCTGTTGGGCGTCGGTGTAGGGCTGCTGCCCTTCCGCGTACGGCTGTTGGACGACGTATCCGTACTGGTCGTACTGCACCTGTGCCTGCTGCTGGTACTGGTCCGCCGGGTACTGCGGGTAGATCTGGTATCCGTCGGCGTCGTACTGAGGAGCACCTTCGTACTGGGGGTCGCCCTCGTACTGCTGCGTACCGTCGTACTGCTGCGCGCCCTGGTAGGGGGCGCCTTCGTACTGCTGCTGTTCGTTCTGCCCGCCTTGGTACTGCTGTTCATTCGTGTACGAGCCGTAGTCCGCGCCCTGGTAGGCCGTCTGGGCCTGCTGGGTCTGCTGGGCGTCCCACTCTCCGTACGACTGCTGCTGCGGGACAGCTGCGGCGGCGGCGTACGGGGCCTGCGCCGGCTCCGGCGGAACTGTCTCGGCGCGGTCGGTGCCTTCCACCGGCTCCGCACCGGTCTCCAGCCCCGGCTCCGCCCCCGTCTCGGCCTCCGCCTGCGCGGCGGCCCGCAGCCTGCGTGCCCGGCGCCCTTCGCCCGACACGGGCTGTGCGGGCACCTCGGCGCCCTCCTCGGGCAGGTCGTCGTCGATCTCCTTGCGCCGCCCCGGCAGGGCCAGCACGAGCAGTACGACGGCGAGCGCGCCCTGCGCCCAGACCCACGCGCTGTGGGTGAACGTGTCCTCGTAGGTGAGGTCGAGCCTGCCGCCCTCGGCGGGGAGTTCGAATCCCTGCGCCCAGCCGTCGACGGTCGTCTTCTCAAGGACGCGGCCGTCGAGCGTGGCCTGCCAGCCCTCGGCGGCCCGGTCGGCGATCCGCAGCACCCGGCCGGCCCGGCCTGCCGGGATGTCGGTGTGGGCCTCGACCGTGGACGACCCGACGGGCAGCGGCTCGGCGTCGCTCTCGCCCTCGACGATCGTGGCCCGGGAGATCTGGCGGTCGACGCGCCACAGCGCGCTGCCGTCGAGCTGGCTGAGCCGGCTCAGGCCGGGGGTGGAGTCGAGCACGCGGGACATCTGCGCCGGGGCGCCGTCCCGCACCAGGACATAGCGGATCGCGAAGCCGCTGAGCTGGTCGGTCTGGTCGGCGCCGGAGCCCGCGACGAGGCGTCCGACGACCTTGTCGAGCCCGGGGTCGCTGCCGCCCGACTCGGTCAGCTCGGCGTCACCGAGCCGGCCGCCGGAGCCGCGTACGAGCGAGTACGAGACCTCCGCGGGCGACGTACCACCGAGGATCAGCGTGCGCGGCTGGTCGCGGGTGATGCTCTCCTCGGCGACGAATGCCGGTACCTGCACCGGGTCGCGCCTCTCCAGCGGGCCGGACGCGCCGCTGATCATCCAGCCGCCCGCCGCGAGCAGCGGCGCCGCCCCGGCCGCGAGGGCGATGACCGCCGCGACGGGCTGTCGCCAGCCGAAGCTCTGGCTGGCGACGCGCTCCTTGGCGCCGTCGGCGCCGAGCACGGCCGCCGCGATGAGCGCGAGACCGTAGACGAGGGTGGCGGGGCCGGCCCAGCCGGAGTTGTTCGCGAGGACGGCGAAGACCAGCGCCACGAGGGCGGCCACCCAGGCCGCCCGTACGGCGAACTGCCGCTCGCCGCGCAGCAGCGCGGCCAGTGCCGCCAGGACGACGCCGATCAGCAGCACCCCGCCCGCGGCCTTGGGGCCGCCGGGACTCATGCCGAGCAGATCGAGCGCGGTGGCCTGTCCCGTACCGAATTCCAGTCCCGCTTCGCGGAAGAGGTCGCCCGGTGCCGTCAGGAGCGAGAGCGACCAGGGGGCCAGCACGAGCAGCGGGGTGCCGACCACGGCCAGCAGGCGCAGCCCGTACGCCACGATGTCGTCGCGGCGCAGCACCAGGACGACGAGGCCGAGGACGAGTGCCATCGGCCAGACGACGGGCGTGAAGGCCATCACGAAGGTGAGCAGGAAGGTGTAGGCCCAGGTGGCGCGCCAGCTGCCGCGCGCGGCGCCCGGGGCGTCCGCGGTGCCCGTCCGCGGGGCGGCGCGGAAGCCGTACGCCGCGACGGCCGCCCGCGCGATCAGCGGCAGCAGGATGGCCAGCACGGCCGTGCCGAGCCGCCCGGTGGCCAGGGCGCCGGTGGCGGCGGGCAGGAAGGCGTACGCGACGCTCGCCCAGGCCCGCAGCAGTTTCGACTCGATGAGCGGCCGGGAGGCGAAGTACGCGGTGACTCCGGCCAGCGGTACGGAGCAGACGAGCAGCAGGGTCAGCGCGAAGCCGGTCGACCCGAGGAACAGGGCCGACAGGGCGGCGAGGACCGCGAGGTACGGCGGCGCCGTCTGGGTGCCGCCCGTTCCGATGGGGTGCCAGCCGTCGGCGTAGCGGGACCACAGGCCCGCCACGTCCGGCGGTGCGGGCAGCAGGGCGCCGCCCGCGAGTGCGCCGCCGCCGAGCAGTGCGCGGCAGGCGACGAGAGAGACGACGAGCAGTACGGCGAAGAGGACGGGGCCCGGCTTGTGCGCGAGGCGCTTCAGCCGCGCGAACTGCTCGATCTCCAGAAAGTCCGCGTCGTCCCCGCCGGGGCCCGACTCCACGACGCCGTGGCGTGAGCCACCGGCCTCAGTCTCGGAGCCGCCACCGAGGCTTCCAGCTACTTGCTCGACCGTTGCCCGGACGGTGGCGCCGGGTGGCGGGAAAAGCGCGCGAAGTTCGCTTGCTTCGACGACGCCTTTGCCTCGTCGTTTTCGCGCGCCGATGATTCTGCCGGGCCGCAGCAGCGTGCCCGACAGACCCATGACTTCGTCGACGGCCTGTCCGGGGGCCTTGCCCACCAGGTAGGCGACGGTGCGCAGGAGTGTGCCGACGACGAGCCGCAGTAGTACGTAGGGCAGCACGGCGCCGCGCGAGTTGACGAGCATCGTGTAGACGGCGCCGGCCTTGTCGACGCGGTGCGGGTTGACGACGGAGCGGCCCGCGCAGTCGACGGTGCGGCGCTCGCGTGCGGCGGCCTCGGCGTGCCGGAGGACGGCGTCGGGCGCGACGAGCACCCGGTGTCCCGCGGCGTGGGCGCGCCAGCACAGGTCGACGTCGTCGCGCATCAGGGGAAGTCTGCGGTCGAAGCCGCCGAGTTCCTCCCAGACGTCCCGGCGGATGAGCATGCCCGCGCTGGAGACGGAGAGCACGGTACGGACCTGGTCGTGCTGGCCCTGGTCCTGTTCCCGCCGGTCGAGGCCGGTCCAGCGGCGTCCGCTGTTGGCGATGGAGACGCCGACCTCCAGAAGCTGCTTGCGGTCGTACCAGCCGCGCAGCTTGGGGCCGACGATCGCGGCGTGCGAGTCGGTGTCGACGACGCGCAGCAGTTCGGCGAGGGCGTCGGGGTCGGGCGCGCAGTCGTCGTGGAGCAGCCACAGCCACTGCACGGGTTCGCCGTGGGGCAGTTCGGGCATGTCGTACGCGTCGTCGTGCCAGGTCCGGGTGGCCGGGTCCCAGCCGCTCGGGCGTTTCAGATACGGCAGGTCGTCGGGCGTGAGCACGCCGGCGGTACGGATCGCTTCCTCGACGGCCGTACCGAAGCTGGTGCGGCGGGCGAGGTGGACGACGCGGTCGGGGCCGAGCGATTCGGTGAGCAGCGTGGCCGATTCGTCGGCGCTGCCGGTGTCGGCGGCGATGACGTTCTGTACGGGGCGTTCCTGGCCGATCAGCCCGGTGAGGGCGTCGGGGAGCCAGCGGGCACCGTCGTGGGAGACGAGCACTGCGGTCACGACGTGCCGCGGGTACTCCGGTGCGGTGGCTGAATCGAACGCGGCTGTGGTGGCGGACATCGAGGTAGGGGCCCTCCGGCCGGGGGGTCGCCCCGACGGGGCGTTGGGGCGTCTCGGACGGGGCCCCACACTAACGGTACGAACAAGCGCCGGATCGCCGAGCGCCTGGACAAACCGGACGACCTGGGAGACAGCGCCGGGCCGGGCCGCCCGTGCCGGTCACGACAACGGTCCGCCGCCTGCGAAGAGGACGCAGACCACGGACCGTTCAGAAATTGTCGCGCGAGGTAACACGTGGGCTATCGCGCAGGGTGCGACTGGAGAATGGCCGGAACTGTTCAAACCGCGGCCTTCTTGAGACGGCGGCGTTCACGCTCGGAGAGACCGCCCCAGATACCGAATCTCTCGTCGTTGGCGAGGGCATACTCCAGGCATTCGGAGCGGACCTCACAGGCGAGACAGACCTTCTTGGCCTCGCGGGTGGAGCCGCCCTTCTCGGGGAAGAAGGACTCGGGATCGGTCTGGGCGCACAACGCGCGCTCCTGCCAGCCGAGTTCCTCGTCCGCGTCCTCGACCAGCAGTTGTTCGAACAGCTCGGTCATGTGCGCCCCTCGTCTGTCTTTACGTCCCCGTGCTTGCGGCCGTTACCGTTTTCGGCCGAACGACACGAGTGAAATTACAAGTGTGCGGATACGAGCCAGTCAAGCCGAGATCTGCTATTGGTCCCGGTATTCACTCTCCGGAACCAAGGCTATGCGGAAAGTGTTCAAATCACCAAAAACCTGACACATGCCACTGGCCTGCCCGCATCCACTCCTCCCCGAGGGAGACGTCAGGAGCCTCGTCGATGTTGCGATCCAGCCACCGAAGCGATCCGAATCACAGTCCGATCACAACGGCGCGACGGTGTTTGCGAGCACGGCTGCTGCGCCATGTCTCCACGTCAGCGGCTGCACAAACCTTTCTCCGAACTCAGTAACCGGATGAGGTGAAACATTGCCGCCAAATCGGTCATTGAGTTGACAAGCGGGAACCGTTCCCGCCACCTTTGAATGCATGCCGGTCAACTCAGCCTCGTACGCGATCCACACCCGTGGATTCCGCAGCGCTGTCCAGGCCCGCTGTTGCTGTTCCTGTTGTCCGAGCTGTTGAGCCACTGAAGCTCCGGCCGAACACATCGTTCGCCCCGCTCTCCGCGCTTTCGCGCTTTCTCGCATCTCCGCTCACCTCCCGTAGCTCGCTCAGGCCTTCTGCCGAGGAACCTTCACACCCATGAACAGCGACAGCGACCTTCAGATCGCAGGCGACCTCCTTGAGGTGCCGCACCTTCTCCAGCCCGCCCGTGAGCATCCCGGCACCGTGGCCGAGTTCGCCGGTCTGGCCCGTGCGATCGCCGCCGACCGCGCCCGGTGGGCCACGCTCGTCCGGTACGACGCGAGCAGCCGCTGGTACCACCGGCTGAGCGCCGGCCCCGGCTACGAGGTGTGGCTGCTCTCCTGGGTGCCCGGCCAGCGCAGCGGCCTGCACGACCACGGCCGCTCGTCCGGCGTCCTGACCGTCCTCGACGGCGAACTGACGGAGCGTACGCAGACGGCGAGCCGCTCGCTCGGCGGCGGCGCGCAGCGCGTCTTCGCCCCCGGATACGTCCACGAGGTGGTCAACGATTCGCTCGAACCGGCCGTGAGTCTGCACATCTACTTCCCGGGTCTGACCGAGATGCCGATGCACTCCGCCCGGTGCGCCCCGGCGGCCCAGGATGTCGTACCCGCCTGACAAACTGCACAGCATGCGCATTGTGGTTCTGGCCGGCGGTATCGGTGGTGCCCGTTTCCTGCGTGGCCTCAAGCAGGCCGCGCCGGACGCGGACATCACGGTGATCGGCAACACCGGTGACGACATCCATCTGTTCGGGCTGAAGGTCTGCCCGGACCTCGACACGGTGATGTACACCCTCGGGGGTGGCATCAATGAAGAGCAGGGCTGGGGACGCGAGGGCGAGACGTTCCAGGTCAAGGCGGAGCTGGCGGCGTACGGCGTGGGGCCCGAGTGGTTCGGCCTCGGCGACCGCGACTTCGCCACCCATATCGTCCGCACACAGATGCTGGGCGCCGGTTATCCGCTGAGCGCGGTCACCGAGGCGCTCTGCGCGCGCTGGAAGCCCGGGGTGCGGCTGCTGCCGATGTCCGACGACCGCGTCGAGACCCATGTCGCCGTCGATGTGCCGGACAGCCCCACCGGCGAGCGGAAGGCCGTGCACTTCCAGGAGTACTGGGTGAAGATGCGCGCCTCCGTGGAGGCCCACGCGGTCGTGCCCGTCGGCGCCGACCAGGCCAAGCCGGCGCCCGGTGTGCTGGAGGCCGTCGCCCAGGCCGACGTCATCCTCTTCCCGCCGTCCAACCCCGTCGTCAGCATCGGCACGATCCTGGCCGTGCCGGGAATCCGCGAGGGCATCGCCGACGCCGGGGTGCCGGTCGTCGGGCTCTCCCCGATCGTCGGGGACGCGCCCGTACGCGGCATGGCCGACAAGGTCCTCGCGGCGATCGGCGTCGAGTCGACGGCCACCGCCGTGGCGCAGCACTACGGTTCGGGGCTGCTGGACGGCTGGCTGGTCGACACGGTGGACGCGGCCTCGGTCGCGGAGATCGAGGGCGCGGGAATCCGCAGCAGGGCCGTACCGCTGATGATGACGGACCTGGCCGCGACCACCGCGATGGCGCGTGAGGCGTTGGCACTGGCCGAGGAGGTGCGGACGTGACGTCCGACGAAGCGTCCTACAAAGGTGCGGCCGAGGCCGTGTCGTACAGCGTGCGGGCGCTCGAAGGGCTGCCGGAGGTCCGCGCGGGTGACGATCTCGCGAAGCTGATCGTCACGGCGGGGCCCGGTCTGGCCGACGGCGACATCCTCCTCGTCACGTCGAAGATCGTGTCCAAGGCCGAGGGCCGGATCGTCGAGGCGCGGGACCGTGAGGCGGCGATCGACGCGGAGACCGTCCGCGTCGTCGCGCGGCGCGGACCGCTGCGCATCGTGGAGAACCGGCAGGGTCTGGTGATGGCCGCGGCCGGTGTCGACGCCTCCAACACCCCTTCGGGGACGGTGCTGTTGCTGCCCGAGGACTCCGACGCCTCGGCCCGCGCGATCCGGGACGGACTGCGGGACGCGCTGGGCGTGGACGTCGGTGTGATCGTCACGGACACCTTCGGCCGGCCCTGGCGCAACGGGCTGACGGACGTCGCGATCGGCGCGGCGGGCGTGCGGGTCCTGGACGATCTGCGCGGCGGTACGGACGCGCACGGCAATCCGATGAGCGCGACGGTCGTCGCCCTCGCCGACGAACTGGCCGCCGCGGGCGACCTGGTGAAGGGCAAGGTTTCCGGACTGCCGGTGGCGGTCGTGACCGGTCTGGCCCATCTGGTGGGCGAATCGGCGGACGGCGCACACGCGATGGTGCGGGTCGCGGCCGACGACATGTTCCGGCTCGGGACGTCCGAGGCGGTACGGGAAGCGGTCACCCAGCGGCGTACGGTCCGGGAGTTCACCGACGAGCCGGTCGATCCGGGCGCGGTGCGCCGCGCGGTCGCCGCGGCCGTGACGGCGCCGGCGCCGCATCACACGACGCCGTGGCGGTTCGTCCTGCTGGAGTCGCCCGAGTCGCGCGTCCGGCTCCTCGACGCGATGCGGGACGCGTGGATCGCGGACCTGCGCCGCGACGGCAAGTCGGAGGAGTCCGTGGCCAAGCGGGTGCGGCGCGGGGACGTGCTGCGCGCCGCGCCGTATCTGGTGGTGCCGTGCCTGGTGGCGGACGGCGCGCATACGTACGGCGACGAGCGCCGCGACGCGGCCGAGCGCGAGATGTTCGTGGTCGCGACGGGCGCCGGTGTGCAGAACTTCCTCGTGGCGCTGGCGGGTGAGCGGCTCGGCTCCGCGTGGGTGTCGTCGACGATGTTCTGCCGCGACGTCGTACGGGACGTGCTCGAACTGCCCGCGAACTGGGATCCGATGGGCGCGGTGGCGGTCGGTCACGCGGCGGCGGAGCCGAGGAGCAGGCCGGGGCGTGCGCCGGAGGACTTCATCGAGGTGCGGTGAGCACGGCCCCGACGGCGCGCGTCACAGGCTCTACAGATGGGCGATTCTGCCGACGGCCATGCGGGGGGCGCGGCGCGGTGGCGTACGGCCCGTGAGGAGGATGAGCCGTACGGCGCGGTGGCGCTGCCCGGCGTACGGCTCAAGCAGTTCGAGCATCCCGGCGTCGTCGGTGTCGGGGCGGCCGGCGAGCGCGTAGCCGACGATGCCCGGCAGATGGAGGTCGCCCACGGTGACGGCGTCCGGGGCGCCGTTCGACCGCTGAAGGATTTCGGCGGAGGTCCAGGGGCCGATGCCGGGGATCAACTCCAGGCGGGCGGCGGCGAGTTCGGGCTCCATCGCGGCGGCCTCCTCCAGCCGGCGGGCGACGCGGACCGCGCGCGCGATGGTGTCGGAGCGCTTGGAGTCGACGCCTGCCTTGTGCCACTCCCAGGACGGGATCATGGCCCAGGTGCGGGGGTCGGGCATGACGTACATGCCGCTGTCGCGACGGCCGTCGGGTGAGTCGCCGTACGGGCCGGGGGCGGGCTCGCCGTACTTCCGGACGAGATGGCGCCAGGAGCGGTTCGCCTCGATGGTCGTGACCTTCTGCTCCAGGACCGACGGGATCAGCGACTCCAGGACGAGGCCGGTACGGCACAGGCGCAGGCCGGGGCGGCGGCGCTGGGCCGCGGCGAGGAGCCGGTGGCGCGGGACGAAGGCGGCGGGGTCGTCCGCCGCGCCGAGCAGTTCGGGCAGCCGCTCCAGCAGCCAGTCGGCCCCGGGGCCCCACGCCTCGGCGCGCACGCCGCCGTCGCCGGCCCTGACCCGCAGGGTGCCGGGCCCGGCGGGCGTCCGGGTGGCGCGGACGGCGGAGCCGTCGGAGGCGGCACGGTAGGTGGGGTCGGCGGGGCCGCGGCGGAGGGGCCCGAGGACGAGCCCGAGTTCGAAGGCGTCACCCGGCGGGGTCCAGGTTCGGGTCTTCGCGCCGGTGCCGTCGCCGCCGGTCCGGGGGACGGGCAGGGCGGTCGTACAGGTTCGGGGGGCGAAGCGGCCTGCCACAGGGGTCCTCGGGGGTCGGGGTCTGTGACGAGGGTAGGCGGTGCCGGGGCGGGGCCTCTCCCCTACCCCGCCCCGTCCCGAAACCGGGGGCGGGCCCCGGACCCCCGTGCCGGGGCGGTGAAGCGGCGCCGTGAACGATCCGCGGGGCAGGAGCCGACGCACCGGCCCTCCGCGCGGCCCGGAGATTCCGGTGCGCACCCCTCCCGGGCCCCCGTGCCGGGAGGCGACGCGGTGGACGCGCGGGGTCGGCGTCTGTCCTCGATCGCCGGGCGGGCTCAGTACGGCCGCCGGACGGGCTCGACCAGCCCGTCCGGCGATCGAGCGACCAGCGCTACTCGTCCGACGAGAAGCGGATCGAGGCGGGCGGGAGTGTCACGTCGCACCAGACGCGCGCCCCCGCGCGCAGTTCGTTGTCCGGGCCCACCGTCGCGCCGTCGCCGATCACCGCGCCCGAGAGTGTCGTACGGGCTCCCACGCGCGCCCCCGCGCCCACCAGGGAATCGGTGATGACCGCCCCGGGGCCGATCACCGCGTTGTCCAGGATCGCGCTGCCCGAGATACGGGCGCCTTCCGCGATCACCGCGCCCGCGCCGATCACCGTGCCCGCTGTGAGCTTCGCGTCCGGGGCGACCGTGGCCGTCGGGAGGACGAGGCGGTCGCCGCAGCGGCCGGGGATCGCGGGCGACGGGGCCACGCCCAGGACCAGGTCCGCCGAGCCGCGCACGAAAGCCTGGGGGGTGCCGAGGTCCAGCCAGTACGTGGAGTCGACCATGCCCTGCAGATGCGCCCCCGACTCCAACAGGCCCGGGAACGTCTCGCGTTCCACCGACACCGGGCGGCCGGCCGGGATCGAGTCGATCACCGAGCGGCGGAAGACGTAGGCGCCCGCGTTGATCTGGTCGGTGACGATCTCCTCCGGTGTCTGCGGCTTCTCCAGGAACGCCGTGACCCGGCCGTCGTCGTCCGTCGGCACCAGCCCGAACGCCCTCGGGTCGTCGACCCGTGTCAGGTGCAGCGAGACGTCCGCCCCGGACGACGCGTGGGTGTCGACCAGCGCGCCGATGTCGAGGCCCGTCAGGATGTCGCCGTTGAAGATGAGCACCGGGTCGTCGGGACCGGAGTCGAGCCGGGAGGCGACGTTGCGGATCGCGCCGCCGGTGCCGAGTGGCTCGTGTTCGGTGACGTACTCGAGGCGCAGGCCGAGCGACGAGCCGTCTCCGAAGTACGGCTCGAACACCTCGGCCAGATACGACGTCGCGAGGACGATGTGCTCGACCCCGGCGGCCCGCGCCCGTCCCAACTGGTGTGCGAGGAACGGAACGCCGGCCGCCGGGACCATCGGCTTGGGCGTGTGCACCGTGAGCGGCCGGAGCCGGGTGCCCTTGCCGCCGACCAGGAGGATCGCTTCAGTCACCTTGTTCGTCTCTGCTTCCTGCTGGGGACGGCGGTCCCCCGTGCAGGGGGTGACCAGCCAGTCTAGGAGCGTCCCTGATACTTCGCGGCCGATACACGGACCGCGCCCAGCTTGCTGTACAGCCTGTTGCCGGGGCAGTCGGTCACGAACCCGTCCCGGTGGCCCGAGATCGCGTTCATGCTGACCTTCTTGCCCTTCTTGAACTTGTTGCTCCCCGCCGACGTCAGCGTCACCTTGCCCTTGGGGTTGATCCCGTGCAGCCCGAGCTTCCAGGCCGCGAGCTTGGCGACCGCCGTGGTGACGGCCGCGGGCGGGTTGGTCGTCGAGTACGACCCGAGGACGGCGATGCCCGTGCTGTTGGTGTTGAAACCGAGGGTGTGAGCGCCCATGACCGGCTTCGTCACGCCCCCGGCGCGCCCCTCGTAGATGTTTCCGCACTTGTCGATGGCGAAGTTGTAGCCGATGTCCCGCCAGCCGCTGCTCGTCACGTGGTAGCGGTAGATACCGCGAATGACGGAGGGTGCCTGCTTGCAGGTGTAGTTGTTGCCCGTCGCGCTGTGATGGACGAAGGCGGCCTTCACCGTCTTCGTGTAGCCGAGCTGCCTCTCGCGCAGCTTCTCGTTCGCGCCCCACCCCTTGCGGGAGATGATCTTCGGGCGCGGGGCCTTGTACGGCTTCGCGACGGCGCCCGTGGCGCTCCCCGCGGCCGTGGTCGCCTTGCCTGAGCCGGTGGAGCCGGTGGCGTCCGTGGGGACGGCCTGGCCCCGGGAGGCGTCGGCCTCCGTCACCGGCAGTTGCTCCGGCGCCTCCCCCGGGTCGATCAGCTCCAGGCTCAGCCCGTGCGGCAGGGGCGCGCGGGCGGGGCGGGTCTCCGGGTCGGCGTCGGGGTTGTCGTACCCCTGGACCCGTACCTGGACACCGTCCGACGCCCCGACCCACAGCGGCGCCGTCGAGCCCCGCACGGTGCCGGAGTCGCGTTCCGACGTACCGAGGTCGGCGCCGTGCTCGGCGTTGTGGGTCTCCAGGTCCTGCCAGCCGGACCAGTCGCCCGTTTCGGCGGACCGGTTTCTGACCTGGACCGAGCCGTTGAGTTCGGCGTCGGCGTCGTCCCAGACGACACCGACGAGCGAGAAGGGTTGGACGTCCCGCTGGGGCAGCCCCTGTTCGGTGGCGACACCGGAGGAGCGTTCGGACCCGAGTGGGATCAGTGGCAGCGACTCGGTGGAGCCCGGCACGGGAGAACCCGTCCGAGCGTCCCGGGGAGCCGCCGCAGCCCCGGAGGGCAGGGAGAGCGGGAGTACGAGTGCCGCGGCACAGGCGACGCCGATCGAGGAAGACAGGAATGCACGCATATCCCGATCGTGCGGCCGCCCGGCCGGGCCCGCCTTCCGGGAGCACCCAAGGAAACTGACGGGCCATCGGACCAACCGGTGGACGGCGTCACCGGTACGGCGGTGCGCGCCCGGCCGCCCCACGTACCCTTGCCCGTGTGAACGCCAGCGACCGCACCCCCGCCGACCTGCTGCGATCCGCCCTCGCCACGGATCCGGTCCGCCCCTTGGTCACTTTCTACGACGATGCCACCGGTGAACGTGTGGAATTGTCCGTGGCCACCTTCGCCAATTGGGTGTCCAAGACCGCCAACCTCCTTCAGGGCGACCTCGCCGCCGCGCCCGGCGACCGGCTCGCGCTGCTGCTTCCCGCGCACTGGCAGACCGCGGTCTGGCTGCTCGCCTGCTCATCGGTCGGGGTGAGCGTCGAGATCGGCGGCGACCCGGCCGACGCGGACCTCGTCGTCACCGGTCCCGACACGCTGGACGCCGCCCGCGCCTGCCGGGGCGAGCGGCTGGCGCTCGCGCTGCGGCCGCTCGGCGGCCGCTTCCCGCAGCCGCCCGACGGCTTCACCGACTACGCGGTGGAGGTGCCCGGCCAGGGTGACCGGTTCGCCCCGTTCGCGCCGGTGGACCCGGACGCGACCGCGCTCGTCGTCGCCGGTACGGAACTGACGGCGGCCCAGATCGTCGAGCGGGCCCGCGCCGACGCCGCGGCCCTCGGCCTGACGGCGCCGGGCGCCCGGCTGCTGTCCGGCAGGCCGTACGACACCTGGGACGGTCTCTCGGCCGGGCTGTACGCGCCGCTCGCGGCGGACTCGTCGGTGGTGCTGTGCCGCAATCTCGACCAGTTGGCGGCGGAGGGACTGGCCAAGCGGATCGAGAGCGAGCGGGTCACCGGCACGGCCGGCGGCACGGCGTAGGAGAACGGTGCCGGGGGCGGCGTACGAGGTACGTGACCACCTCCCGCGGCGACACGGTGACCTGATGGTCCGACGGGTTCCGGCGCGGAACGCCGCCTCCGGTAGATGATCGTCGGTAGATCTAGTTCAGGGCACAACCAAGCGCGCGGTTCGGCCGTCTACTCCTGAAACCGGCGGAGCCGTGCGCCGCCGACGCCATGAAGGATGGACTCCGCCGTGACCGACAGTGCTGGCACGCCGCCCGAACCGGACCCCCGGGCAGAGGACGAGCCGCCGACCGCGTCGCCCGGGTCCGACGGCGACACGACCGCGAACGACAGTGGCAACGGAAGCAAGAAGAAGGGACAGGGGAAGGGGAAGGGCAAACCGAAGGGCGGGGCCAAGGCCGGTTCGAAGAGCGAGCCGAAGGCCGAGCCCTCCGAACCTTCCGAGCCGTCCGAATCCTCCGCCTCCGAGCCGTCCGACGACACGGCAGACGCCGAGGACACCGCAGATGCGGCGGAGACGGCAGGTGCGGCAGGTGCGGCAGGTGCGGCAGGTGCGGCAGACGTTACGGGCCGGAGTGACGAGCCCGTAGCCGCCTCCTCCGTCGTCCCCAAGGCCGAGGCCGTCGCGATCCCCGACGGGGCCGACCCCGACGACCTCGACCCCGCCGCCGCCCCGCGCAAACGCCACTGGCTCCGCTGGACCGCGCTCGCCACCTCCGTCGTCGTCCTCGTCGCCGCCGGTGTCGGCTGGTGGTTCTACCAGAAGCTCGACAGCAACATCACCACCGACACGACCGCCGCCGCGGAGCTGCGGACGTACGAGAAGGAACGCCCCAAGCCCATCGCCGTCGACGCGAAGAACATCCTTCTGATCGGCTCCGACACCCGCTCGGGCGCGGGCAACGGCAAGTACGGCCGCGACGACGGCGGCTCGCAGCGCTCCGACACCACGATCCTGCTGCATCTCGCCGCCGACCGGCAGAGCGCCACCGCCATCTCGATCCCGCGCGACCTGATGGTCGAGATCCCGAGCTGCCAGACCTCGGACGGCAGACGCTCCAACAAGCAGTCCGCGCAGTTCAACTGGGCGTTCCAGTTCGGCGGCGCGGCGTGCTCGATCCGTACGGTCGAGACGCTCACCGGCATCCGCGTCGACCATCACATGGTGATCGACTTCAGCGGCTTCAAAGACATGGTGGACGCGGTCGACGGCGTCGAGGTCTGCCTCAAGAAGCCCGTCGACGACGTCGACGCGCATCTGAAGCTGCCCGCCGGCAAGCAGACCCTCACCGGTGAGGAAGCGCTCGGTTTCGTACGGGCCCGCAAGACCATCGGCGACGGCAGCGACACCGAACGCATGGAGCGCCAGCAGCAGTTCCTCGGTTCGCTCGTCAGGAAGGTGCAGAGCAACGGTGTTCTGCTCAATCCCACGCGGCTCTATCCGGTGCTGGACGCGGCGACCAAGTCCCTGACGACCGACCCCGGTCTGAACACCCTGCGGGATCTGTACGACCTGGCGCGGGGTCTGCGGAACGTACCGACGGAAAAGGTGCAGTTCCTGACCGTACCGCGACAGCCTTATGTGAATGACCCGAACCGCGACGAGCTGGTACAGCCGGACGCGGGGCGCCTGTTCACACAGCTGCGCAAGGACGAGCCCGTCTCGGTCGTGTCGGCCGAGGAGAAGCAGGCCGAGGAGAACACACAGCGTGACGGGGGAAGTTCGGAAACGGATGGAAAGCCGGACGACACGGGATCGTCGAGCGCCACTCCGACTCCGACTTTCCCGGGCACAAATGCCGCCGCGGGCCTGTGTGAGTAAAGGCAATACCAAGGAGTGGTCGGCAGTCTATGACGATTGGGCAGATTGCCCCCTTGTAAGAGGAGTCGAATTTGTCACTGGCGTCGCTCGACGCTGAACTGGGCGGATAGTGTGACGCGATCCGGTACATCGCTCGGACCGCGAGGTCGCGCACTGCCGGATCGAAAGACCGAGCGCCTTTGGGGGAAGAGGCGCTTCGCGTGGCACCGACGGAGGACTCAAGCAACCGTGGATGCGCATAGCCGTGGGCAGTCGGACGGGATCGACCCCGCCGACCAGTGGGTACTCAACCCGCAGACCGGCAATTACGAATTGCGACTGAACCACTCCGAAGGGCAGTCGTCCGCCCCTTCTCGCGACGCGGGAAACGGGCAGGGCGCCCCTCGCCGGTCCAGAAACGCGCCACCCACGGACGGTGCGCCGCAGGGCCGTTCCGGCAGAGACCGCAGAGCGCCCGGCGCCGCGGGAGCGGGCGCCGGTGCGAGCGCGAGTGCCGGTGCCGGTGCGGGTACCGACGGCTCGGCCGACGACGCGGGCGCGCGCGTTCCCCGTGCCCGTAACGCCTCGGGTTCCACCGGTGCTTCCGGTACGTCCCGGCGGGACGTACCCGGCCAGCGTGGCCGCCGCGCCGCGAACAACGCCGACGCCGCGTCCGCCGCGGCCGGCCGCCGTAAGCGCAAGGCACCGCCCAAGTCCCGGAAGAAGAAGATCCTCGGCTGGACGGGCGGCATCACGGCGTTCGTGCTCATCGGTGGAGCCGGCGCCGCCTATTACGTCTACCAGGACCTCAACAGCAACATCAACACGATCGACGTCGAGGGAGCGGGCAGCGGCGGCTTCAAGAAGGACCAGGCCGTCAACATCCTGGTGATCGGCACCGACAAGCGCACCGGGGCCGGCAACGAGGGCTACGGCGACAAGGAGAGCGTCGGCCACGCCGACACCACGTTCCTCTTCCATGTCTCCAAGGACCGGACGAACGCGACCGCGCTCTCCATCCCCCGCGACCTGATCACCGACATCCCGGACTGCGAGACGAACACCGAGGAAGGCAAGAAGGTCGTCCCCGGCCAGCAGGGCGTCCGCTTCAACACCAGCCTCGGCCAGTCCGAGCGGGACCCGGGCTGCACGATGCGTACGGTCACGGAACTCACCGGGCTGAAGGTCGACCACTTCATGATGGCCGACTTCAACGCGGTGAAGACGCTGACGACCGCGGTCGGCGGTGTCGAGGTGTGCGTCGGCAAGGACGTCGACGACCCCGACTCCCATCTGAAGCTGAGCAAGGGCAAGCACGTCATCGAGGGCGAGCAGGCTCTCGCCTTCGTCCGTACGCGGCACAGTTTCGGCAACGAGAGCGACCTGGACCGGATCCAGACCCAGCAGCAGTTCCTCAGCTCACTGATCCGCAAGATGAAGTCCAGCGAGACGCTCACCAGCCCCACGAAGCTGTGGGACCTGGCGTCGGCGGCGACGAAGGCGCTCACGGTCGACACGGGCATCGGCAGCATCCAGAAGCTCAGCGACCTCGGCAAGGAAATGGCCAAGGTCAATCCGAAGAACATCACCTTCACCACGCTGCCCGTGATAGACAACCCGGCCGAAGTCGTGAAGGCGACGGTCGTGGTGAACGAGGCGCAGGCGAAACCGCTGTTCGCGATGATGCAGAGCGACACCTCTCTCACCGAGGTGAAGCAGAAGGAGAAGGACGCCAAGAACAAGCAGGCGGCGCTTCTCAAGGGAACCAAGGCGGCCGCCGCCGATGTCAGGGTCGATGTGTTCAACGGCGGCGGGCCGCAGGGTTCCGCCCAGGAGACTCTCGCCTGGCTGCAGAACGAGGAAGGCGTGCCGAAGTCCACCAACAAGGGCAACGCGCCCGCCGAGTTGGACAAGACATCGCTGGAGTACGCACCGAACCAGGCCGACCAGGCCCGCCGTCTCGCGGACATGATGGGCCTGCCCGCCGCGGCGATGAAGCCGGGCAAGGAGGACGCCGAGGGGCTGGAAGCGATGACGCTGACCCTCGGGGCGGACTTCAAGGGCGCGGGGGTGCCCATCACCGGTCCGGCGAAGGCGCCGGAGGGCGTACAGAAGGTGGAAGCGGACAAGCAAGTGTGCGCCAAGTGAGACCGGCTCCGGTATGCCCGGAACGCCGGCTCACGCGGAGCGCTTGAGCGACAGGGGTAGGGGCACGGGGTGGGGCAGAGCATGCACAGACAGTGGACGCGACAAAGTGTCCCGCACGCCGGTGAGTTGGGCTGGGACGACAGTCTGTACGAGAGCGACGGCGCGGGCGGCGCGAGTGCCGCCGGCGGTCCTGACGGTGCGTCAGGCGGCGCCGCGAGCGCCGGGTCGGGGTCCGGGTCGGGCGACGACTCCGGTTCCGGTGACGGCACAGGCTCCGGCTCCGGCTCCGGCTCCGGCTCGACGGGACGAGGCCGTCCCCGCCGCAACGGCGCGCGCCCACGCAACCGGCGCGGCAAGCGCCGAATACTGCGCTGGGTCTCCTCCGCCCTCGCCCTGCTGATACTCGGCACGGCCGGCGCCGGATACCTCTACTACCGTCATCTCGACGGCAAGCTCAAGAAGGAAGACCTGACGCTCGGCGACAAGCCGATGGCCGACCACAAGGCCAACTCCGCGGGCCAGACCCCGCTCAACATCCTGCTCATCGGCTCCGACGCCCGTGACACCAAGGCGAACCAGGACCTGGGCGGCGCGAAGGAGACCTTCGGCGGCCCCCCTCTGGCCGACGTACAGATGCTGCTCCATGTGTCGGCCGACCGCAGCAACATGTCGGTCGTCAGCATGCCGCGCGACACCATGCTGAAGATGCCCAAGTGCACGGACCCGGACACCAAGAAGGTCTACCCGGCGAGTACGGGCAACATACAGACCAACGCCAGCCTGGGGCGCGGGGGTCCTGGCTGCACGGTGGCCACCTGGTACGAGCTGACCGGCATCACCATCGACCACTTCATGATGATCGACTTCGCGGGTGTGGTGTCGATGGCCGACGCCATCGGCGGCGTGCCGGTCTGTGTCGAGGAGAACGTCCACTCGCGCAACGCCGAGGGCAAGGGCTCCGGGCTGAAGCTGGAGAAGGGCGAGAACGTCATCCAGGGCGAGCAGGCCCTCCAGTGGCTGCGTACGCGTTACGGCTTCGAGGACGGCAGCGACCTCGCCCGTACCCACGCCCAGCACATGTACATGAACTCGATGGTCCGCGAGCTGCGCAAGGGCGCCAAGCTGACCGACCCCGGAAAGCTGATGAGCCTGGCCGAGGCGGCCACCGACGCGCTGACCGTCGACAAGGGCATCGACGGCGTCAGCAAGCTCTACGGCCTGGCGGAAGAGCTCAAGAAGGTGCCCACGAAGCGCATCACGATGGCGACGATGCCGAACGTGTACGGCACGGGCACCGAGGCCGGGCGGGTGTTCCCGAAGCCCGGCGACGCCGACCAGTTGTTCACCATGGTCCGCGACGACGTGCCGCTCGACGGCAAGGCGTCCAAGCGCAAGCCCCCGGCCGAGTCCAAGGACCCGGCGGCGGCTCCGGCCGACACCGGGGTGCTCGTACGCAACGGAACGGGCAGCGACACCCAGGCACCGACGCCGCAGCGGGCCACCGCGGTGGCGGGGCTGCTCGTCGGCAAGGGCTACACGAAGGCCGTGTCGGACGCCACGCTCGATCCCACCGCGCGTACCGAAGTCCGCTACCCCAGCGCCGACTTGGAGGGTGACGCGCAGGCGGTCGCCAAGTCCCTCGGCCTTCCGGTCACTTCGGCGAAGAAGTCGACGGACGTGTCGGGTGTGACGCTGGTCGTGGGCGCCGACTGGCGTACGGGTGACACGTACCCGAAGGCGGCGGCGAAGGACGAGAACAAGACGCCGGACACGGCGCGGGCGCTCAACGGGGCCGACGAGAGCAAGTGCATGGAGATCCAGCCCGGCTTCACCTGGTAGCCGGGAGGCCGCGTACGAGAAGGAGCCCCGGGCGCGTCGCCCGGGGCTCCTTCCGTAGCACCTGTCGTAGGTCGCTCTCGTACGTACGTAACCGCCTTGCTCAGGCGTTCTGTTGGACCGCCGGGCGGCGGCTCCCGATGACCTTCTTGGCGAGCGAGCGCGGGCTGGTCAGGAAGCCGACACCCCACGACATGTGCATCGTGGCGAGCGCGAGCGGGATCTGGAGCCGTGCCTTGAGGGGCAGGCCCTTGCCCGCGGGTATCGAGCCCGCCACGATCGCGGCGAGGTAGCCAACGGGGACGATCAGCGCCCACGGTGTGAAAGCCAGGCCGACGACGACGCCCGCGGCGTTGGCACAGACCGCGACCGGCGGCGCGAGATAGCGCAGATTGATCGAGCCCGAGTGGAAGCGGGCGACGACATGGCGCCAACGGCCGTAGTCCTTGTACTGCTTGGCGAGCGCCCGGACGGACGGCCGCGGCCGGTACTGGACCCGCAGCTCGGGCGAGAACCAGATCTGGCCGCCGGCCTCACGGATCCGGAAGTTCAGCTCCCAGTCCTGGGCGCGGATGAACTCCTCGTTGTAGCCGCCCTGTTGCTCCAGCGCGGCCCGCCGGAAGACACCGAGATACACGGTCTCGGCGGGGCCGGCCTTGCCGCCCGTGTGGAAGGCCGCGTTGCCGACGCCGATCTTGGAGGTCATCGCGGCGGCGACGGCGTGCTCCCAGTCGGTCTCGCCCTCGGCGTGCATGATGCCGCCGACGTTCTGCGCGCCCGTCTCCTCCAGGAGCCGTACGGCGGTCGCGATGTAGTTCGGCGAGAGCATGCCGTGGCCGTCGACACGTACGACGACGGGGTGCTTGGACGCCTTGATGGCGGCGTTGAGCGCCGCCGGCGTGCGGCCGGTGGGATTGGGCACGGTCTGCACGCGGGCGCGGGGGCTGTCCGCCGTCTCGCGTACGAGTTCGGCCGCGATCTCGTCGGTGCGGTCCGTGGACGGGCCGAGCGCGATGACCACTTCCATCTCGCCGTCGTACTCCTGCTCCAGGATGTGCTGGACGGAGTTCCTCAGATGCCGTTCCTCGTCGAGGACCGGCATGATCACGGAGACGGCGGGGGGCTGGGCAGGCATGTGGTCCTTCGGGCGTCAGGGAGACGGGTTGCTCGAACGCCACGTTACCGCGAATGGGGGACTGCGACGCGCGTCGGGCGGGCTCAGCGCAAGGCTGCTGATCGTATGGGCCTACGTTGCGTCCCTTGGCCGCCCTTCGCCCCGTCACCCGGCAGTCCAGTCGTTCCCGTCACCCGCGGAGGTGTCCCCCGTGCCCACACCACCCCGCTCCCCCCGGCCCCGGCCCGCCGGCCGGCCGAGACCGTCGCGGACCGGCGTCCGGAACACCGGGAACACCCGGAACGCCGGGAACACCGGGGCCACCGGGAACGTCCGAAAGGCCCCGCCGGTACGCGGCCGACGAGGGAACGGGCGGCCGCGCTGGGGAATGCGGGTGGCCACGACCCTCTCGGTCCTGGTGCTCGGCGCCGGCGGCATCGGCCACGCGATCGTGACGAGTCTCGACACCGGAATCGGCCGGGTCGACCCGTTCAAGGACATGAAGAACCGCCCCGACGGGGGCCATGGCATGAACATCCTCCTGGTCGGCACCGACGGCCGCGACAAGATCACCAAGGAGGAGCGGCAGAAGTACCGGCTCGGCGGCGCCCCTTGCCGCTGCACCGACACGATCATGCTCGTGCACATCTCGGAGGACCGGGAGCGCGCGAGCGTCGTGAGCCTGCCGCGCGACAGTTACGCGGAGCTGCCCTCGCACACCGACGGCACCACCGGCGACAAGCACGGGCCCCACCCGGTGAAGCTCAACGCGGCGTATTCGGAGGGCGGTCCGCAGCTGACGGTCAGGACCGTCGAGAGCATGACGGGCGTGAAGATCAACCACTATCTGGAGGTGGACTTCACCAGCTTCATGAAGACGGTCGACTCGCTCGGCGGGGTGGAGATCTGCACCGCCAAGCCGCTGAAGGACTCGCACACCGGCCTCGACCTGACCGCGGGGACGCACAAGCTGGACGGCGGTCAGGCGCTCCAGTACGTACGGTCCCGCTATCTCGACGGCTCGTCCGACCTCGGCAGGATGCAGCGCCAGCAGCGCTTCATGGCGGCGCTGATCAAGCAGGCGACCAGCAGCGGTGTGCTGCTGAACCCGGTGAAGCTCCGCGGGGTGACCTCGACGATGCTCGACTCGGTCCGGGCGGACAAGGGCTTCGGTACGCGGGAGATGCTGGCGCTCGGCGAGGCGATGCGCGGCTTCACCCCGGCGTCGTCGGAGTTCACGTCGGTGCCGGTCACCGCCGGTGGATTCCCGGTCAAGGGCATCGGCTCGACGTTGAAGTGGGACCCGGTGAAGTCGAAGAAGCTGTTCCGGGCGCTGCGCGAGGACAAGCCGCTGACGCCGCCGGCCCCCGGGGGCCGGCGCGGGCCGCAGGGGCCGAAGGAGCCGCCGGCCGCGATGGTCGAGGTGTCGCCGCAGCAGATCAGGGTGCAGGTCTACAACGCGACGCGGCGGGACGGACTGGGCCAGCGCGTCGACGGCGCGCTGCGCGGGACCGGCTTCAACACGACGCGGGCGCCGCTGAACCACACGGGCCCCGAGGTGTCGCGTACGCAGGTGCTGTTCGACCCGCGCTGGGACCGTTCGGCGAAGTCCCTGGCGACGGCGCTGCCGGGCTGTGAGCTGCGGCCGGTGCCCCGGCAGGGCGCGACGCTGAAGGTGATGGCCGGAACGGACTACAAGACGGTGCGGCCGGTACGGGCGGAGGACGCGCACCAGGGCGAGTTCGGGGCGGTCACGGGTGACCAGGTGGTGTGCCCGTGACGGCGGACCGTACGCACCTCGCCGGGAGGATCAGTCGTCGATGCCGTCCGCGACGCGCTTCTCACGCAGTTCCTTGATCGCGCGCCGCCGGGCGAGCCGGTGCGTACGCCGGATCTGCGCCTCCTGGTAGCGCCGCTTGTCGCGCTCGGTCTCCGGGATCACCGGCGGTACGGGACGGGGCTTGCCGTCCGCGTCGACGGCGGCGAAGACGAGATAGGCGCTGCCGACCTGCTGGGCGGGGGTCGACTCGTTCCAGCGCTCGGCGAGCACGCGTACGCCGACCTCCATGGAGGACCGGCCGGTCCAGTTGACCTGGGCCTTGACATGGACCAGGTCCCCGACCCGTACCGGCTCCAGGAAGACCATCTCGTCCATGGACGCGGTGACCGCGGGCCCTCCCGAGTGCCGGCCCGCGACCGCGCCCGCGGCGTCGTCGACGAGCTTCATGATCACGCCGCCGTGCACCGTGCCGAGGAGGTTGGTGTCACTGCCGGTCATGATGTGGCTGAGCGTGGTGCGGGACGCCGAGGTGGGCTTACCCGGAATATCTGTCTCGGGGCGGACGGCCTGGTCTGTCATGCCCTCCACCCTATGCGGGGGTCCGTCACGGGTCGTCACGGGTCGCATTGCATCAGCTTGGCAACAGGCATGCTGTGATTTTCCTCCACCCCTGTATGCGCGACACCTCCGAGCCGCACACTGGTCGGCATGAACGATGGATGGAACGGCGACCGCGCTGACCGTGGCGGCGAGCGTTACGGACGCGGCAGCGCGGGCGCGCAGCCCGAGGGCGCGCGCGCCATGCCCCACGTGCAGCGGCGCGCCGTCCCCCAGCAGCCGTCGCAGGGGTACGACGAGGGGTACGACCCGCCTCCGTACAACAGCGACTACAACACGGGTCAGGTCTACGGCACCCCGGCCGACCGGGGCCGGGGCGGGCCGCCGAGCGTGCCCCCGCAGGGTTCGTACAACAACGGCGGGGGCTACCCCCCGGACCACGCACCGGACTGGCGGCGCCGTATCAAGATCACCGCGATCTCAGTGGTCGTCGTCGTGCTCACCGTCTCCATAGGCACGTACTTCTGGGCCGACTCCAAGCTCAAGCGCGAGGTCGATCTCTCGAAGGTCATCGAGCGGCCGGACTCGGGTGACGGCACGAACTATCTGATCGTGGGTTCCGACAGCCGTGAGGGCATGTCCGACGAGGAGAAGAAGGACCTCCACACGGGCAGCGCGGAAGGCAAGCGCACGGACTCGATGATGATCCTGCACGACGGCTCGAACGGCCCGACGCTGGTCTCGCTGCCGCGCGACTCGAACGTGACGATCCCGTCGTTCCGCGGCTCGGAGTCCGGGAAGATGTTCCCGGCCACGGGCCGGGAGACGAAGCTCAACGCCACGTACGCGACGGACGGGCCCGAACTGCTCGTCCGCACGGTCGAGTTCAACACCGGACTGCGCATCGATCACTACGTCGAGATCGGCTTCGCGGGCTTCGCCAACATCGTGGACGCGATCGGCGGTGTCGAACTCGACATCCCGAAGGCATTCAAGGACGAGAAGTCGGGCGCCGACTTCAAGGCGGGCAAGCAGACGCTGGACGGCGAGCAGTCGCTGGCGTTCGTCCGCACGCGGTACGCGTTCGCGGGCAGTGACCTGGACCGTACGAAGAACCAGCAGAAGTTCCTGGCGGCCCTGGCCTCGCAGACGGCCACGCCGGGCACGATCCTCAACCCGTTCAAGCTCTACCCGACGCTGGGCGCGGGCCTGGACACCCTGATCGTCGACAAGGACATGTCCCTCTGGTCGCTGAGCCAGATGTTCTTCGCGATGAAGGGCGTCACGGGCGGCGACGGTACGTCGATGAACATCCCGATCTCGGGCAGCAAGGGCGGGAACCTGGTCTGGGACAAGGCCAAGGTCAAGAAGCTCGTGGAGCAGCTGAACAACGACGAGAAGGTCACGGTCACCTCGAACTGAGACCGGGGCCGGGCCGGCGGCGCCGGCCCATGGCTCGATCCGGCGGGCGGTCACTCCTGGGGAAGCTCCTGGTGATCGCCCGTCGTCCCGTCGATCAGCTCCCGCACGATGTCCATGTGGCCGGCGTGCCGCGCCGTCTCCTCGATCATGTGGATCAGGACCCAGCGCATGCTGACGACCCTGCCGTCCCACGCGGTGCCCGTGGCCTCCAGGTCGGTCTCGTGGATGGCCCGGTCGGCGGCGGCGCGGGCACGGGCGTAGAAGGCCAGGATGCCGGCGGTGGACTCGTCCGGCGCGACGGTCATGTCCTCGGTCTCGGTGTCGAACCAGAACGGCTCGCCGGCCCGCCCGAACGGCTCGCAGAACCAGCCGTACTCGACGGTCGCGAGGTGCTTCACGAGCGACAGCAGGTTGGTGCCGGAGGGCGTCACGGCCCGCCGCAGCGCCTCGTCGTCCAGCCCGTCGAGCTTCCACACGACGACATCCCGATGCCGGTCGAGGGCGACGTACAGAGTGTCCTTCTCGCCGCCGGTGTGCGGAACGGATCTGATCATGCCGGGAAGGTAGCAGCGCCCACCGACAACGGCCCCCGGTTGTCCACCGGACGCCCCGGCCCGACTCCTGGGCCGGGGCGTTCAAGCGCGGTCGTGCTACGGGAGGTTGCGGGCCATCACGATGCGCTGGACCTGGTTCGTGCCCTCGTAGATCTGGGTGATCTTGGCGTCGCGCATCATCCGTTCCACCGGGTAGTCGCGCGTGTAGCCGTAGCCGCCGAGGAGTTGGACCGCGTCCGTCGTGATCTCCATCGCGACGTCCGAGGCGAAGCACTTGGCCGCGGCGCCGAAGAAGGTCAGCTGTTCCTTGTCGCCGCCGTCGGAGACGCGCTGGGAGCGGGCCGCCGCCGAGTAGGTGAGCTGGCGGGCCGCCTCCAGCTTCATCGCCATGTCGGCGAGCATGAACTGGACGCCCTGGAAGTCGCCGATCGGCTTGCCGAACTGCTTGCGCTCCTTGACGTAGCCCGCCGCGTAGTCGAGGGCGCCCTGGGCGATGCCGAGGGCCTGGGCCGCGATCGTGATGCGGGTGTGGTCCAGGGTCTTCATCGCCGTCGCGAAGCCCGTGCCCTCGGCGCCGATGAGGCGGTCGGCCGGGATGCGGACGTTGTCGAGGTAGACCTCGCGGGTCGGGGAGCCCTTGATGCCGAGCTTCTTCTCCGGGGCGCCGAAGGAGACGCCCTCGTCGTCCTTCTCGACGACGAACGCCGAGATGCCCTTCGTACGGAGGTCGGGGTCGGTGACGGCCATCACCGTGTAGTACTGGGAGACGCCGGCGTTGGTGATCCAGCGCTTCACACCGTTGAGTACGTAGCTGTCGCCGTCCCGTACGGCCTTGGTCTTCATGCCGCCGGCGTCCGAGCCCGCGTCCGGCTCGGAGAGGCAGTACGAGAACATTCCGTCGCCCTTGGCCAGCGGCCCGAGGTACTTCTTCTTGAGGTCCTCGCCGCCGGAGAGGATGACAGGCAGCGAGCCGAGCTTGTTCACCGCCGGGATCAGGGAGGACGAGGCGCAGGCGCGGGCGACCTCCTCGATGACGATCACGGTCGCCAGGGCGTCGGCCCCGGCGCCGCCGTACTCCTCGGGGACATGGACCGCGTGCAGATCGGCGGCGACCAGCGCGTCGAGCGCCTCCTGCGGGAAGCGCGCCTCCTCGTCGACCGCGGCGGCGAACGGCGCGATCTTCGCCTCGGAGAGGGCACGTACGGCGTCGCGGAGCATGTCGTGCTCCTCGGACGGGCGGTACAGGTCGAAATCAGCCGATCCGGCCACGGTCTTCCACTCCCCTGATGAATCCGATGAATGCTAACTACCGTTAAGTAACACTGATTTTAAAGGGCCCGCGCGCCGGTGGCCTACGTGAGTTTGCCGACAGCTCCCACGCACTGCCGTACGGGTGCCCGAAAGGGGGTCCGAGCGGCGCGGCTATGCTCGGGCACCGCATCCCGACCGCACTCCCAGGAGCACCCATGGCCCTCAAGATCACTGTGATCGGCACCGGCTACCTCGGCGCCACCCACGCCGCGGCCATGGCGGAACTGGGCTTCGAGGTTCTCGGGCTCGACGTCGTCCCCGAGAAGATCGAGATGCTGTCGGCGGGCAGGGTCCCGATGTACGAGCCCGGCCTGGAGGACCTGCTGCGCAAGCATGTCGCCGGCTTCGAGGGGTCGAGCGGCCGGCTGCGCTTCACCTCCTCCTGGGAGGAGATCGGCGCCTTCGGCGACGTCCACTTCGTCTGTGTGAACACCCCGCAGAAGCATGGCGAGTACGCGTGCGACATGAGCTACGTGGAGAGCGCCTTCGACTCGCTGGCCCCGCAGCTGGGCCGGGCGGCGCTGGTGGTCGGCAAGTCGACCGTGCCCGTCGGCAGCGCGGAGCGCCTGGCGCGGCGGCTGACCGAGCTGGCGCCCGCCGGCGAGGACGTCGAACTGGCGTGGAATCCGGAGTTCCTGCGGGAGGGCTTCGCCGTACAGGACACGCTCCACCCGGACCGGATCGTCGTGGGTACGGAGAGCGAGCGCTCCGAGAAGCTGCTGCGCGAGGTGTACGCGACTCCGATCGGGGAGGGGTCGCCGTTCATCGTGACGGACTTCCCGACCGCCGAGCTGGTGAAGACCGCAGCGAACTCCTTCCTCGCCACCAAGATCTCCTTCATCAACGCGATGGCCGAGGTCTGCGAGGCGGCCGGCGGCGACGTGGTGAAGCTGGCGGAGGCCATCGGTCACGACGAGCGCATCGGGAAGAAGTTCCTGCGCGCCGGGATCGGCTTCGGCGGCGGCTGTCTGCCCAAGGACATCCGCGCGTTCATGGCGCGGGCGGGCGAGCTGGGCGCGGACCAGGCGCTGACGTTCCTGCGCGAGGTCGACTCGATCAACATGCGGCGCCGCGGCCACATGGTGGAGCTGGCGCGCGAGGCGGTCGGCGGGGACTCGTCGTTCCTCGGCAAGCGGGTCGCGGTGCTGGGCGCCACGTTCAAGCCGGACTCGGACGACGTACGGGACTCCCCCGCGCTGAACGTCGCCGGACAGATCCATCTCCAGGGCGGTCAGGTGACCGTGTACGACCCGAAGGGCATGGACAACGCCCGTCGGCTCTTCCCGACGCTGGGATACGCGGAGTCCGCGCTGGAGGCGGTGCGCGGCGCCGATGTCGTGCTGCACCTCACCGAGTGGCGCGAGTTCCGCGAGCTGGACCCGGCGGAGCTGGGCGGGGCCGTGACGCGGCGGCTGATCCTCGACGGGCGCAACGCGCTGGACCCGGCGGTGTGGCGCGGGGCGGGCTGGACGTACCGGGCGATGGGGCGGCCGAGGGCCTGACCGGCCCCGTACCCGAACGGCCTGGCCGGCCCCTGTACCCAACTACCGGCGGGCGCCGTCCAGTTCCTCGATCGTCGCCGTCGACGCGGAACGGCGCTGCTGGGCGGCGCGCGCGATGAACTCCGTGTCGCGCAGCACCCGGGCCGCGTTGCCCCAGGTGAGATCGGTGATCGCGGTGTCGTCCCAGCCGCGGTCGAGCAGTTCGGTGATCAACCGCGGGTAGCACGAGGTGTCTTCGAGGCCGTGGGTGTGGGGCGTGTCCGCCTCGCGGCCGTACGTCCCCGAGAGGCCGACGCACTCCGCCCCGGCCACGTCCCGTACCCGCTCGACATGGTCCGCGACGGCGGAGACGGACGGACCGCCACCGTCCCGGGTGGTCTGCTCGGGCGCGAAACTCACCATGCAGACACCGCTGTTGGCGCCGAGCAGGCCCAGGATCTCGTCGGAGACGTTGCTGTCGCCGGGGCCGTCGGTCAGGGCGCGGGCGGCGGAGTGGGAGAACATCGCCGGGGCCTTGGTGACGGCGAAGGTGGCGCGCGCCGTCTCGTCGGACGCGCCGGACAGGTCGATGACGACGCCGAGCCGGTTCAGCTCGCGCACGGCCTCCTGGCCGAAGCGGGTGAGCCCGTCGTCCGCCCAGCGCGCGCCCGCGAGGGTGAGGGCGCGCACACCGAGGAAGTGCAGCGCGCGGAGCGTGGCGAGCGAGTCGCCCATCGCCGGGCCCGAGACGGGGCCGAGGAGCGAGGCGACGCGGCCGCAGTTGCGGGCGTCGGACAGGTCTCCGGCGCCGAGCGCGATACGCAGGCTCTCCGGGCTGGACGTGATCAGGTCCCGTACGAGATCGATCAGCTCCAGCGTGGTGCTGACCGCCCGGCCCTCACGGGCCGCGTCGGCGTCGACGTGGAGCGACCAGAACTGCGCGCCGAGCGCGCCCGCCCGGATCCTCGGCATGTCGGTGTCGAGGAAGGTCTCGCCCTGGTCGAGGTCGTGGGCGTGGTTGGCGCCGCGGCGGCGCAGCAGGGTCGGGGCGAGGCTGTTGTGACCGTCGACGACGGGGTGCGCGGCGAGCAGCGCGCGGGCGCGCTCGGCGGACGACACGGGCACCGCGGTGGTGGCGGGCGCGGGCGGATGCGGCGGCGCGTCCAGATCGCCGACCGCGGCTGTCGAATCCGTGTCGTAGGGGTCGTCCTGAAGGTCGGCCATGACAGGGCTCCGTGGGGTGCGACGGCAGTAGAGCCACCGTGCCACGGGCGGGCGGAGGGGTCGCGGCGGGCGGGCCGTTCGGGGGTACGGGGCGCGGCGCCCGCTCCGTACCGGCCGGGCGGTCCCGCCCCCGTACTGCCGCTCAAGCCGCCGTACGAGGCGGACAGGGCCCGGGGGCGTACGCCGGAGCAGGGCGCCCGCCCCGTACAGCCGCTCAGCCGTCCAGTTCCTCGATCGTCGCCGTCGACGGGCCGCGCTCAGCCCGCAGCCCCCGCGCCACGTCCTCCGCGCCGCGCAGCACCCGTACCGCGTTGTGCCAGGTCAGCTTCGACAGGTCCTCGGGCGACCAGCGGCGGGCGAACAGTTCCGCGACGAGGTTCGGGTAGCCCGCCACGTCCTCCAGGCCCTCCGGTGTGAACGCCGTGCCGTCGAAGTCGCCGCCGATGCCGATGTGGTCGATGCCGGCGACCTCGCGCATGTGGTCCAGGTGGTCGGCGACCGTCGCCGCCGTGGCCGCCGGGCGCGGGTTGGCCTCCTCGTAGGCGCGCTGGATCCGCATCCCCGACTCGGTCGTGTCCAGCGGGTGCGCGCCGTGCTCGCGCATGTTCTCGTCGGCGGCCTTCGTCCAGGCGATCGCCTCGGGAAGGATGAACTTCGGTACGAAGGTGGCCATCGCCACTCCGCCGTTGGCCGCCAGCAGCTCCAGCACGTCGTCCGGGACGTTGCGCGGGTGGTCGCAGACGGCCCGCGCGGAGGAGTGCGAGAAGAGGACCGGCGCGGTGGAGGTCGCGAGCGCGTCGCGCATCGTCGTGGCGGCCACGTGCGAGAGGTCGACCAGCATGCCGGTGCGGTTCATCTCGCGTACGACCTCGTGGCCGAAGGGCGACAGGCCGCCCACGCCCGGCTCGTCGGTCGCGGAGTCCGCCCAGGGGAGGTTGTCGTTGTGCGTGAGCGTCATGTAGCGCACGCCCAGGGCGTACAGGGCGCGCAGTGTGGCGAGGGAGTTGTTGATGGAGTGGCCGCCCTCGGCGCCCATCAGGGAGGCGATCCGGCCCGTGCGGCGGGCGTTCTCCATGTCGTCGGCGGTGCGCGCGGCGGCGAGGTCGTCGGAGTAGCGGGCGATCATGCGCCCGACGACGTCGATCTGCTCCAGGGTCGCGCTGACCGCGGTGTCGCCGGCCATGTCGGAGCGTACGTACACCGACCAGAACTGCGCCCCCACGCCGCCGGCGCGCAGCCGCGGGATGTCGGTGTGCAGGTGCGCCGACTGGTCGTCGGCGATGTCGCGGCGGTCGAGGTCGTAGCGGACCTGCTCGCGCAGTGCCCAGGGGAGGTCGTTGTGCCCGTCGACCACGGGGAAGTCCTCGAGCAGTTCGCGGGCCTGCTCCAGATAGTCCTCGGCGCCCATGGTGGCCCTCACTTCCCGAAGCCGAAGGCGTCGTGGCCCGCGACCTTCGTACGGAGGCGTCTGCCCTTGTCCGTGGCCTGCTCGTTCAGGTGCTGCTGGAAGTCCTTCATACGGGTCTGCAGCTCCGGGTCGTGGGCCGCGAGGATCCGGGCGGCCAGCAGACCGGCGTTCCGGGCTCCTCCTACGGAGACGGTGGCGACCGGTACGCCCGCCGGCATCTGGACGATCGACAGGAGCGAGTCCATGCCGTCCAGGTACTTCAGCGGTACGGGGACCCCGATGACCGGCAGGGGTGTGACCGAGGCCAGCATGCCCGGCAGATGGGCGGCGCCGCCCGCGCCCGCGATGATCGCCCTGAGGCCGCGTCCGGCGGCCTCCTCGCCGTACGCGATCATCTCGCGCGGCATCCGGTGCGCGGAGACGACGTCGACCTCGTACGGGATCTCGAACTCGTCGAGCGCCTGGGCGGCGGCCTCCATGACGGGCCAGTCGGAGTCCGACCCCATGACGACGCCGATGAGGGGAGAGCTCATGTGGTGATCGTTCCTCGGAGGTATCCGGCGGCGTGGCGGGCGCGCTCCAGCACGTCGGCCAGGTCGTCACCGTAGGTGTTGACGTGGCCGACCTTACGGCCGGGCTTCACGTCCTTGCCGTACATGTGGATCTTGAGCTGCGGGTCGTGGGCCATGCAGTGCAGATACGCCGCGTACATGTCGGGGTAGTCGCCGCCCAGCACGTTGCACATGACCGTCCACGGCGCGCGCGGGCGCGGGTCGCCGAGCGGCAGGTCGAGCACGGCCCGTACGTGGTTGGCGAACTGCGAGGTGATCGCGCCGTCCTGGGTCCAGTGGCCTGAGTTGTGCGGGCGCATGGCCAGTTCGTTGACGAGGATCCGGCCGTCGGCCGTCTCGAACAGCTCGACGGCGAGATGGCCGACGACGCCCAGCTCGGCGGCGATCCGCAGCGCGAGCTGCTGGGCCTCGCCGGACAGCTCCTCCGAGAGACCGGGCGCGGGCGCGATGACGGTGTCGCACACGCCGTCGACCTGCCGGGACTCCACGACGGGGTACGCGACGGCCTGGCCGTGCGGCGAGCGCACGATGTTGGCGGCCAGCTCCCGGACGAAGTCGACCTTCTCCTCGGCCAGGACGGGAACGCCGGCGCGGAAGGGCTGCTCGGCGTCGTCCTCCGATCGGGCGAACCACACGCCCTTGCCGTCGTACCCGCCGCGCACCGTCTTGAGGATGACGGGGAAGCCGCCCACCTCGGCGGCGAAGGCCGCGACGTCGGCGGCGTCGGTCACGATGCGGTGGCGCGGGCACGGGGCGCCCAGCTCGGTGAGCCGGGCGCGCATCACGCCCTTGTCCTGCGCGTGCACGAGCGCGTCGGGGCCCGGGCGTACGGGGACGCCGTCCGCCTCCAGGGCGCGCAGATGCTCGATCGGCACATGCTCGTGATCGAAGGTGATCACGTCGCAGCCGCGCGCGAAGGCGCGCAGCGTCTCCAGGTCGCGGTGGTCGCCGACGACCACGTCGCCCACCACCTGCGCCGCGGAGTCCTGTGGGGTCTCGCTGAGGAGCTTGAATCTGAGGCCGAGGGGGATGCCCGCCTCGTGGGTCATACGGGCGAGCTGACCGCCGCCGACCATGCCGACTACCGGGAACGTCACACACCCAGGGTATCCGTCGCGGGGCCTGAGCCGGTCCGGTGGTTACAGTGGGTCGGTCGGCGCCGTCGCTGTGCCGGGGGAGACATCAGCGACGAGACTGCGTCGTCGACCGAACACACACCGACACACACCGACCGGACGGGGCTGAGCGACCAGATGACTGCCGCGCCTTCGCAGCGACCGGCCCTGCGGGAGCGGTTGTCCGTGCTCACGCGCGAGGTCGCCAAGTTCGGGGCGGTCGGCGGGGTGGGGCTGCTGGTCAATCTGGTGGTGTTCAACCTCGTACGGCACACCACCGAGCTGCAGGTGGTGCGGGCGAGCATCCTGGCGACCGTCGTCGCGATCGCCTGCAACTACGTGGGCTTCCGGTACTTCGCCTACCGGGACCGCGACAAGAGCCGCCGCACGAAGGAACTGACGCTCTTCCTGCTGTTCAGCGCGGTCGGGCTGGTCATCGAGAACGGTGTGCTCTACGCGGCGACGTACGGGTTCGGCTGGGACGGGCCGCTGCAGAGCAACGTGTTCAAGTTCCTCGGGATCGGCGTGGCGACGCTGTTCCGCTTCTGGTCGTACCGCACCTGGGTGTTCCGCCGGCTTCAGCCGGAGACGGCGCCCGTGCCCGAGCCGGTGCCGCAGGCCGGCCCGGTCATCTGACCGTCTTCTTCGGCTCCTCGCGTACGCGCACCTCGCGGCTCAGGAACAGCGCGAAGACCGGCGGCTGCTGCTGGAGCAGTTCGAGCCGCCCGCCGTCCGCCTCAGCCAGGTCGCGGGCGACGGCCAGCCCGATGCCCGTCGAGTTGTGCCCGCTGATCGCGCGCTCGAAGATCCGCGCCCCGAGGTCCGCGGGTACGCCGGGCCCCTCGTCCGTCACCTCGATCACGGCCTGGTTGCCGGTGATACGGCTGCGCAGGGCGACCGTGCCGCCGCCGTGCATCAGGGAGTTCTCGATCAGCGCGGCGAGGACCTGGGCGACGGCTCCGGGGGTTCCGACGGCCCGCATGTGCTGGGTGCCGGAGCAGACGATCGCGCGGCCGGCGCTGCGGTAGGCCGGGCGCCACTCCTCGATCTGCTGCTGCACGACATCGTCCAGGTCGAAGACGATCGCCGAACCGGTGCGCGCGTCGCGGGAGTTGGTGAGCAGCCGCTCCACGACATCGGTCAGCCGCTCCACCTGTGTGAGCGCGATCGTCGCCTCTTCCTTGACGGTGTCCGGGTCGTCGGTGGTGGAGATCTCCTCCAGCCGCATGGAGAGCGCGGTGAGCGGCGTACGGAGCTGGTGCGACGCGTCGGCGGCCAGTCGGCGCTCGGCCGTCAGCATCCGCGCGATCCGCTCGGCGCTGGAGTCGAGTACGTCCGCGACCCGGTCCAGCTCGGGTACGCCGTACCGCTTGTGGCGGGGGCGCGGGTCGCCGGAGCCGAGGCGTTCGGCGGTCTCGGCGAGGTCGGTGAGCGGTGACGCGAGCTTGTTGGCCTGGCGTACGGCGAGCAGGACCGCGGCGATGACGGCGAGCAGCGCCACCGCGCCGATGATCATCAGGGTGCGGCCGAGTTCCCGGGTGACGGAGGCGCGGGACTCCTCGACCGTGACGGTCTCGCCCTGTTCGCCCTCGGCCTTGCCCCTGAGGGCGCCGTCGTCGGGGCGGTCGCCGATCTCGACGGTCGGGCGGCCGGGGATCTCGACCTTGGCGTACCGCCCGTCGTCGGTCTGCTCCCGCAGGATCGCCTCGGTGACGCGTTCGCCGCCGAGCAGCCGGCTGTCGACGATGCTGACCAGCCGTTGGGCCTCCAGGTCCACTCGTTCCTGGGCGCTGCTGGTGATGGTGCGGGTCTCGACGATGACGAGCGAGACCCCGAAGACGGCGATGACGACGAGCACCACGGCGAGCGTGGAGTTGATCAGACGACGGCGCACTGTGCCCTACTTCTGTTCGGCCGGGGTCTGCTGTGCCGGGGCCCGCTGTTCGGGGGCTGCTGCCCGGGGCCCGCTGTTCAGGGCCCGCTGTTCGGGGGCTCGGGCCCGATCGTCCGGCTCAGCTCTTCTCGAAGCGGAAACCGACGCCTCGTACCGTCGCGATGTACCGCGGGTTCGCCGCGTCGTCGCCCAGCTTCTTGCGCAGCCACGAGATGTGCATGTCCAGGGTCTTGGTCGACGACCACCAGGTGGTGTCCCAGACCTCGCGCATCAGCTGGTCGCGGGTCACGACCCGGCCCGCGTCCCTGACCAGGACCCGCAGCAGGTCGAACTCCTTCGCGGTGAGCTGGAGCTCCTCCTCGCCCATCCAGGCCCGGTGCGACTCGACGTCGATGCGGACGCCGTGGGTGGTGGGCGAGGCGGCCGGTTCGGTCGCGCCGCGCCGGAGCAGGGCCCGTACCCGGGCGAGCAGCTCGGCGAGGCGGAAGGGCTTGGTCACGTAGTCGTCGGCGCCCGCGTCGAGACCGACCACCGTGTCCACCTCGTCGGCGCGGGCGGTCAGCACCAGCAGGGGCACGGAATGGCCCTCGGAGCGCAGCCTGCGGGCGACTTCGAGGCCGTCCATACCGGGGAGTCCCAGGTCGAGTACGACCAGGTCCACTCCGCCCTGGAGGCCGGCTTCGAGCGCGGTGGGACCGTCTTCGCGTACCTCCACCTCGTAGCCCTCCCTGCGCAGTGCGCGGGCCAGCGGCTCCGAGATGGACGCGTCGTCCTCGGCGAGCAGTACACGGGTCATGAGGTGATGGTAGTCCGCGTGGAGGAGCGGCCGGGCAGTGATCGCCGATGCCTGGGGCTCTGGGACGCGATTGGGTCAACTGCCTTCGAAAGTGACCCGTGGTTCCCTGGAAAACCTGTGATCCATGCCTCAAGTCCTTCCATATGCCGCTCTGTCATGCCGTATGGTGGCCTCGCTCCATGTAGGACCTGTTGGGGATCTTTGGCAGCTTGAGCGCCGAAGGTCCCCTTTTCATGAACCCGAGCAAGCAAGGATCCCCCCATGGCGTCCAGCCTCACCAAGGACTCCCCCGACCCGCCCGGCGGTCCCCACACCACCGGCCACCCCCGCACCACCCCCGAGAAGACGTTCTTCGGCCATCCCCGCGGACTGGCCACGCTCTTCATGACGGAGATGTGGGAGCGCTTCAGCTTCTACGGCATGCGGGCCCTGCTCACGATCTATCTGCTGTCCGGCGGCCCCGACGCCTCGAAGGGGCTCCAGGAGGGCGGTCTGGGCCTGACCCTGGCCACCACGACGGCGATCTACTCGATCTATCTGTCGATGGTCTATCTGCTGGCCATGCCCGGCGGCTGGCTCGGCGACCGGGTCTGGGGCCCGCGCAGGACGGTGACGATCGCGGCCTGCACCATCATGGCGGGCCATCTGACGCTCGCCCTGCCCGGCTCGGGCACCTTCTTCACCGGTCTGGCGCTGGTGGCTCTCGGCTCGGGACTGCTGAAGTCCAACATCTCCACGATGGTCGGCCATCTCTACGACGGCACCGACGACCCGCGCCGCGACGGCGGGTTCACCATCTTCTACATGGGCATCAACATCGGTGCCTTCTTCGCGCCGCTGATCATCGGCACCGTCGGTGAGAAGTACAGCTGGCACCTCGGCTTCGCGCTCGCGGCCGTCGGCATGGGCATCGGTCTGCTCGTGTTCCTGCTCGGTACGAAGCACCTGGCCCCGCGGAGCAGCCACGTCCCGACGCCGCTGTCGCGCGAGGAGCGGGCGAGCTGGCTGACGAAGGGGCTGACCTGGCTGCTGATCGCCTCGGTCTTCTACGGAGTCGTCGTCTTCACCGGCAACTTCACCCTGAACTGGGCGATGGTGCCGCTGACGCTCGCGGGCATCGTCATCCCGGCCGGGGTGCTGATCCGGATAAAGCGCGACAAGGATCTGTCGGCGGCCGAGCAGACGAAGATGTCCGGGTACATCTGGTTCTTCGTCGCGGCCGCCGTCTTCTGGATGATCTACGACCAGGGCGGCTCGACGGTCCAGGCGTTCGGTACGACGAAGGCCGCCGACCAGGTCTTCGGCATCGGCTTCCCGACGTCCTGGTACCAGTCGCTGAACCCCGTGTTCATCATGGCGCTGGCCCCGGTGATCGCCTGGCTCTGGCTCTGGCTGAACCGGCGGGGCCAGGAGCCGAGCACGGTGGTGAAGTTCGCCGCCGGCCTGGCGTTCGTGGGCGTCTCGTTCTTCTTCTTCCTGATCCCGCTGGTCCTGGCGGCGGACGGCACCCTGGTCAGCCCGGTGTGGCTGGTCGGGATCTATCTGATCCAGACCGTCGGCGAGCTGTGCGTCTCGCCGGTGGGCCTGTCGGTGACGACGAAGATGGCGCCGGCGAAGTACGCCAGTCAGATGATGGGCGTCTGGTTCCTCGCGGTCACGGCGGGCGACTCGGTGACGGGGATGCTCTCCATCGCGGGAGTGGATCTGAGCCGTACGGGAGTGGTCGCCGTGGAGGCGCTGCTGGCCACGCTGGCGGGCTTCGCGGTGTTCATGTACCGCAGGAAGGTGCGGGCGCTGATGGGCGACGTGCGCTGACGTGGTGGCATGCGCCGACGTGGTGGCGCGCGGTCCTTGACGTCCTCAGGGCCGCGCGGCCGCCGCGTCACGCTACGCCGGGGCCGCCAGGACGGCCCAGACCGTCTTCCCGGGGGCTCCCGGCGTACGGGCCACTCCCCAGTCCAGACAGAGCCGCTGCACGATGAACATGCCGTGTCCGCCCGGCCGTCCGGCGCGGTGCGGGGTGCGGGGCGCGGGCTGGCCGGTGCCCCGGTCGGTGACTTCGAGGCGCAGCACCTTGGTGTCGGAGGAGACCCGCAGTGATTCGGGGCCCTCGGCGTGCAGGCAGGCGTTGGTGACCAGCTCGGAGACGACGAGCAGTACGTCCTCGGCGGCGGCACGGCGCTCGGCGCTCTCGGCCGGCAGCCAGCCCCAGTCGTAGAGCGCCTGGCGGGTGAAGTCGCGGGCCATCGGAACGATGCCGCTGGCGCTGCCCAACGCCAGGGTGCGTACCCGGCTTTCGGACCCGGCGGAGGTGGTACCCGCGCCGTCCGGCTCGGAGCCGAAGTCGCCCGGCGGAAACTGCCGGGTGGTGCTCATCAGCGCTTCACCTCACCGATTCACCGGTTCGCCGTGTGGTCGATACGTCATACGTCCTACGTCGTTGCTTTGTCGGTACCGCGTCGATACAGAGAGTGCCCGGACTGTTCCGGACGGCCCGGGGACTCTTCTGCCCGGCGTAATCGTGACAACACCCACAAGACCTACGCGGGTGACGTGACACTTGCAACATCTGATTCCCGCGGGGCTCTCGTGCGGCCCCCGGGTCAGTCGGCAAGAGCCGCTTCCAGCGACTCGTGCACGGTGAAGACCGCGTCGGCGCCGGTGATTTCGAAGACCCGGGCGACCACCGGCAGCATCGCGGCCAGATGGACGGCGCCGCCGGCCGCTTCGGCCTTCAGGCGGGCCCCGAGCAGTACGTTCAGCCCGGTCGAGTCGCAGAACTCGAGCTGCGAGCAGTCGACCACGAGGCGTACCCGCCCCTGGTCGATGGCTTCTTCCAGCGGTGCCCGCAACAGTTCGGCGGTGTGGTGATCCAACTCACCCGCCGCTGTCACTACCTCGCTCCGGCCCTCGGTCCGAACTTCGACCCGAAGCCGGCCCCGGTTCGTGCTGCCGACCGTCTGGCGGTCCATGCCCGTCCGTCCCTCTTCTGCCGTGTCCTGCGCCGTCATCAGATGATTCAGAAACTGTCGTCCGGGGCGTTGTGATCACGCTTGTGGGGGCATCCCTCATCGCGTCACGCGCCGTTGACGTTCACCGAAACATTACGCCTTTCATGCGCTCTCCGGTAGCCAATCTCCCACGCAATGCGGACATATGTACGAAATGACACTTGCACGTGTCCGCGCTCAACCGATAGGGCTAGTAAAGACACAACCGACGAGACCGAACACGACCGGCCATGGAGGCGCCGCAAACCGCAGCAGCGCGTATTGGCATCGGCAGCCATATGCCGAGAACGTATGGAGGAGACCATGTCACCCCGGCTCGACGAAGCGCGTACCCACGACGCGCCGTCGACAATCCCGTCCGAACCTGACGAGACCGGCGCCACATCCGCGTCCGGTTTCCCGGGCCTCGATGACATGCCAGAGATCCCGCCCTTCGACGAGGTGGGCGCGCTGGATGCCCGGTCTCTGTCGAAGACCCTCTTCGGGCGCCTCGAAGGTCTGGAAGAGGGCACCCATGAGCACGCCTATGTACGGAACACCCTGGTCGAGCTGAATCTCGCCCTGGTCAAGTTCGCCGCCTCCCGGTTCCGCTCCCGCAGCGAGCCCATGGAGGACATCATCCAGGTCGGCACGATCGGTCTGATCAAGGCGATCGACCGCTTCGAGCTCAGCAGGGGCGTCGAGTTCCCCACCTTCGCGATGCCGACGATCGTCGGCGAGATCAAGCGCTTCTTCCGCGACACGTCGTGGTCGGTGCGGGTGCCGCGAAGGCTGCAGGAGCTCCGTCTCGAACTGGCCAAGGCCGGCGACGAGTTGTCCCAGCAGCTGGACCGCGCACCGACCGTCGCCGAACTCGCCGACCGGCTCGGCATCACCAACGACGAGGTTGTCGAGGGGATGGCGGCGAGCAACGCGTACACGGCCAGCTCGCTGGACGCGCAGCCGGAGGAGGACGACACCGAGGGCGCGTTGTCCGACCGCATCGGCTACGAGGACCACGGGCTCGAAGGCATCGAGTACGTCGAGTCGTTGAAGCCGCTGATAGCGGGGCTCCCGGCGCGCGACCGCACGATCCTGTCGTTGCGGTTCGTCGCCAACATGACGCAGTCGGAGATCGGCGAGGAACTCGGCATCTCCCAGATGCATGTGTCCCGGCTGCTGTCGCGCACGCTCGTCAGGCTGCGGAAGGGTCTGACGATCGAGGAGTGACGGCTCGTTCCTCAAGCTTTTCGGGGGCGTTGTCGCGCCGGTGGCCCGGCAGCCGTATCGACGGC
>NZ_JBHUZM010000044.1:0-18724 GCF_042667665.1 Streptomyces sp. NPDC057307
TATTGCGATTTGTCCGTACCGCGCGCCGCGTAGCCGGCGGTTGGCATGTTGCTGGGGCTGTTGGTTCACCGGGGGGCCTCCGATTTTGTGGGGTCAGATAGGGCCGGGCGGGGGCGCTGTGGCGCCCCCGCGCGGTGGTAGGTCCTACAAGGAGGGAGGGCTGGTGAGCCCGATCAGCCCTCGAACACGCCCGTCTGGACGGGGACGTGCTTGCCGCCCTTGACCTCGTAGAGGGAGAGCTGCTTGTTCACGGTGTCGCCGAACTCGTCGAAGCCGACCGTGCCGGTGACTCCGTCGAACTTGACGTTCTGCATGGCCTCGGTGATCTGCTTGCGCGCGTCCTTGACGTCGCCGGGCAGCTTGCCGTCGTTCTTCTCGACGGTGGCCTTGACCGCCTGGATGATCGCCCAGGTGGAGTCGTAGGCGTAGCCGCCGTACGCCTCGAAGGCGCCGTCGTAGCCGCCGGCCTCGTAGTCCGTGATGAACTTCTTGGCGGTGTCCAGGGTCTCCAGGGGCGCGCCCACGGAGCTGGCGAAGTCGCCTTCGGAGTTCGCCTTGCCCAGCTTGATGTACTCGGCGCTGAAGAGAGCGTCGCCGCCGACCGTGGGGATCTTGGCGCCGGCGTTCTTGATCTGGCTGGCCAGCGGGGCGCCGGCCGGGTACTCGCCGCCGTAGTAGACGAAGTCGGCGTCGGTCTGGGCGACCTTGCTCGCGACGGACGAGAAGTCCTTGTCGTCCGGGTTGATGTGGTCGGTGCCGACGACCTTGCCGCCGAGCTTCTTGAACTCGGTGGAGAAGGTGGCGGCGAGACCGGCTCCGTACGTCTTCTTGTCGTCGATGACATAGACGTTCTTGAGCTTCTGCTTGTTGAACATGAACTGCGCGGCGTACGGGCCCTGGATGGCGTCCGTGGTGGCCGTACGGAAGTACGTGTCGAAGCCGCGGACCTTCTTGCCGCTCTGCCAGTCCTTGCCCTGAGTCATCTCGGGGTTGGTGTTGGCGGGCGAGACCTGGACCAGGTTGTCGTTGGCGAAGACCTTCTGCATGGCCTGGCCGACGTCGGAGTTCAGGGGGCCGACGACGCCCATGACCTTCTGGTTGCCGACGAGCTTGGTGGCGTTCTGCTGGCCGGTCGCCGCCTGGGCGACGTCGTCCAGGGACTCCAGCTCGAAGGTGACGCCTTCGACTTCGTTGTTCTTGTTGGCCGTCTTGACGGCGAGGTCGGCGGAGTTCTTGATGCCCTGGCCGAGCGCGGAGAGGTCTCCGGTCAGCGGCGCGTCGAGGCCGATGACGACGGTCGTCTTTCCGCCGTCGCCGCTGCCTCCCTCGCTGCTGTCGTCGCGGGAGCCGCAAGCAGACAGCGTGAGGGCTCCTACGGTGACCGCAGTGGTGACTATGAACAAGGAACGGTGACGCACGATCAGTCCTTTCCCCTGGCACGGCTGTCCCTGACTGGGACGCCGGGTCGAGCGCTGGAACCGAACTGAAAGTAATCCGGTGGCGCGGTGACTGGCCGTGACTCTAAGCGCGCTGGTGGGGGTGGTGCAGAGGTGCGGCCCATGATGTGACGCTCTTGTTATGACGGGACCGCGATGAAGCCCGGCCGGGAGGGGAAGGGCGTGTGATTTGAGACCGTTCGGAAGTCCACATGCTGAGAACCAGCAGGACCGTACTGGTAGTCGTTCGGTTACGGAGCGGGACGGGCGCATGCTTTCTGGACGGCCGCGCCGAGGTCTTCGGGGTATCCGCCGCCGAGGATCCGGCTCTGTTTCTGGACGGCCCGTTCGTTACGCAGGGTGACTTCCAGGAAGGGGAGTCCGGCGTTCCGTGGGACTTCGCCGCAGTCGAGCACGTAGACGGTCACCACCACGTCGCGGGACTCGCCGGCCGGCACGGTGAACGGGGTGGACGGTTCCGTCGACACGGCCAGCGCGGCCGACGGCTGGGTGAGGGCGTCGACGGTCACCCGGCGGCCTGGTTCGGTCGTGATGCTGACGCCGAAGGTGAACGCGCCCGTGTGCCCGCCCTTCGGCGCGGCGCCCGCGTAGGAGAACCCAACGACCTGCGAGGGCCAGGGTGGTGGCGGCGCGGGGGGCGGGGCCGGGGCGTTGAGGGCGTACACGCACACGCCTGTCGTGAGGGTCGCCGCGACGGCGAGGACGGCCTTGCGGCGGTGGCGCGCGGGCACGGTGAGACGGGCGCGGGCCGGCGTCGCTCCGGCGAGTGGGACCGCCGGGTGGTGATAGGTGTCCTCGCCCGGTTCGACGGGGCCGATGCCGCTCATGTGCCGAAGTTAATGCGCATCGGGCGGCAGGACAATGGATCGTGGCGCACAGCGTCACGCACCGTGACCATCGGGGGTCCCACCTGGCTCTCCCCGTGCCGCGGTCCGGTGGTGGCCGACGTGTCGCAAGCGTGCGAACGGGCTCTGGTTACCGCCGTGTTTCGCGGTCGTCGGGCGGGGGTCGGGCGTCTCACCTGTTGGTCACTCTGGGCCGGGGGAAGCCCGTTCGACACTTCCCCCGGCCCGCTTGAGGCTCCCTTGAGGTTCGCCTCTCAGGCGTCTTTCCGCGTCGTGGAGGCGCCGCCGTCGGCGCTCCGGAGCAGACAGGTGAGCCTGGCCGTGCAGACTCGTTTGTCCTTTTCGTCGGTGATCACGATCTCGTACGTCGCGATGGACCGGCCGCGGTGGACCGGGGTGGCGACGCCGGTCACGAGGCCGTCGCGTACGGCGCGGTGATGGGTGCAGTTGAGGTCCACCCCGACGGCGACCTTGTCGCGCCCGCCGTGCATCATCGCGCCGATGGAGCCGAGGGTCTCGGCGAGTACGGCGGAGGCGCCGCCGTGCAGCAGCCCGTACGGCTGGGTGTTGCCCTCCACGGGCATGGTGGCGACGACGCGGTCGGCGGACGCCTCGGTGACGCGCACGCCCATGCGGGTGCCGAGGTCCCCGGCGGAGAAGAGCGACGTCAGGTCGATGTCGTCCGGGGCGTACTCGTCGATGATCTCTTTCGGGAACGTCGCTGCGGGCTGCTCGTTCGCGGTGTTGTCACCCATGGGGTCAGGCTCCGATCGGCTGCGTGGTGGGGCGTGGTGAGGCGTGTTGCTGTGCGGTGAGGCGTGTCGCGGTGCGTGTTCGGCGCGTCCGCGCAGGTCCCCGCGCGCGTCGGTGCGCGTGGGCGCGCGTGCTCTCGTGTGTTCTCGTGATCTGTTTCGGACGGGTCGGGCCCGGAGCACCGCCTCAGCGGTGTTCGAAGCGCACCACGACGGACTTGCTCGCCGGGGTGTTGCTGGTGTCGGCCGTGGAGTCCAGCGGCACGAGCACGTTCGTCTCCGGGTAGTAGGCGGCGGCGCAGCCGCGGGCCGTGGGGTAGTGCACCACCCGGAAGCCGCGGGCGCGCCGCTCGACGCCGTCGCGCCACTCGCCGACCAGATCCGTGTACGAGCCGTCGGCCAGGCCCAGCCGGTCTGCGTCGTCCGGGTTCACCAGGACGACGCGGCGGCCGTTCGTGATGCCCCGGTAGCGGTCGTCGAGGCCGTAGATCGTGGTGTTGTACTGGTCGTGCGAGCGCAGCGTCTGGAGCAGCAGCCGGCCCGCCGGCAGCTCCGGGTACTCGACGGGCGCCGCCGTGAAGTTGGCCTTGCCGGTGAGCGTCGGGAAGCGCCGTTCGTCGCGCGGAGCGTGCGGGAGCTGGAAACCGCCGGGCCTGGCGACGCGTTCGTTGAAGTCCTCGAAGCCGGGGACGACACGGGAGATGCGGTCGCGGATCGACCCGTAGTCCTTCTCGAACTCCTCCCACGGAGTCAGCGACGCGGGTCCGAGGACGGCACGCGCCAGCCGGGTGACGATCGCCGGCTCGGACAGCAGGTGCGGGCTCGCGGGAGCGAGGTTGCCGCGTGAGGCGTGCACCATGCCCATGGAGTCCTCCACGGTCACGATCTGCCTGCCGCCCGCCTGTACGTCCTTGTCGGTACGGCCGAGGGTCGGCAGGATCAGGGCGCGCGCGCCGGTCACCGCGTGCGAGCGGTTGAGCTTGGTCGACACGTGCACGGTGAGCCGCGCGGTGCGCATCGCCGCCTCGGTCACCGCGGTGTCCGGGGACGCGGAGACGAAGTTGCCGCCCATGGCGAAGAAGACCTTCGCGTCGCCGTCGCGCAGGGCGCGGATGGCCCGTACGACGTCGTAGCCGTGATGGCGCGGCGAGGTTATGCCGAACTCCCGGTCCAAGGCGTCGAGGAACGCCGGCGCGGGCCGTTCGAAGATGCCCATGGTGCGGTCGCCCTGGACGTTGGAGTGTCCGCGTACGGGGCACACGCCGGCGCCCGGCCGGCCGATGTTGCCGCGCAGCAGGAGGAAGTTGACGACCTCGCGGATGGTCGCGACGGAGTGCTTGTGCTGGGTGAGGCCCATCGCCCAGCAGACGATGGTGCGCTTCGAGGCCAGGACCATGGCCAGCGCGCGCTCGATGTCGGCGCGCTCCAGGCCCGTCGCGGTGAGGGTCTCGTCCCAGTCGGCGGCGCGCGCGGCGGCGGCGAACTCCTCGAAGCCGTGGGTGTGTTCGGCGACGAACGCCTCGTCGACGGCGGCCGGGTCGCTCTGCGCCGCGTCCAGGATCAGCTTGTTCAGCAGCCGGAAGAGGGCCTGGTCGCCGCCGATGCGGATCTGCAGGAAGAGGTCGTTGAGGGCCGCGCCCTTGACCATGCCCTGCGGGGTCTGCGGGTTCTTGAACCGCTCCATGCCGGCCTCGGGCAGCGGGTTCACCGAGATGATCCGCGCGCCCGCCGATTTGGCCTTCTCCAGGGCGGAGAGCATCCGGGGGTGGTTGGTCCCCGGGTTCTGCCCGGCCACGATGATCAGGTCGGCCTGGTGCATGTCCTCCAGGGACACGCTGCCCTTGCCGACACCCAGGGTCTCGGCGAGCGCCGAACCGGACGACTCGTGGCACATGTTGGAGCAGTCGGGCAGATTGTTCGTGCCGAACTCGCGGGCGAACAGCTGGAGCAGGAACGCCGCCTCGTTGCTCGTACGGCCCGAGGTGTAGAACAGCGCCTCGTCGGGGGAGTCCAGCGCGTTGAGTTCCTCGGCGATGATCGCGAACGCGCGCTCCCAGCTGACCGGTTCGTACCGGTCACCTGCGCCGCCGTCACCGCCGCCGTTGTCGCTGTGGTCCCTGTCGTCGCCGGATCCGCGTTCCAGGAGCATCGGCTGGGTGATCCGGCCCTGCTGCCCCAGCCAGTAGCCGCTGCGGTTCGCCAGGTCGGCCACCGGGTGCGCGGCGAAGAAGTCGGGGGCCACCCGGCGCAGCGTCGCCTCCTCGGCGACCGCCTTCGCGCCGTTCTCGCAGAACTCCGCCGTGTGCCGGTGATCGCCCTCCGGCCAGGCGCAGCCCGGACAGTCGAAGCCGTCCTTCTGGTTGACCTTGAGCAGCGTCCGCGCCGCGCGGGTGACGCCCATCTGCTGCTGGGCGACGCGCAGCGAATGCGCCACGGCCGGCAGTCCGGCGGCGCTGTGCCGCGGTGCGGCGACCTGTGGTGCGTCCTGGACCGGGTCACCTGAGGGCGGCTTGCTGGCCATCACGCTCTCCCTAACTCGTACGACGGGCCTCGACGGGATTCGACGGGACTCGGCGGGACTCGACGGGACTCGGCGGGATCCGGTCCCGTGATCCCTGGCCCCACGATCCTGTCACGCACCCTCGACGGCCCGTCGGGGCGGAGTGCGCGGGTCAGGATTGTCAGTGGGGCGTGGCAGGATCGGGTACGTGGCTGAGACAGCATCGAAGAAGACCGCAGACAACCGTCCTCGCCTGCTCCTCATGGACGGGCACTCTCTGGCGTACCGGGCGTTCTTCGCGCTGCCCGCGGAGAATTTCACCACCAGCTCCGGCCAGCCGACCAACGCCGTCTACGGCTTCGCGTCGATGCTGGCCAACACCCTGCGTGACGAGGCGCCCACGCACTTCGCGGTGGCCTTCGACGTGTCGCGCAAGACCTGGCGCTCGGAGGAGTTCCCCGAGTACAAGGCGAACCGCTCCAAGACCCCCGACGAGTTCAAGGGCCAGGTCGAGCTGATCGGCGAGCTGCTGGACGCGATGAACGCGCAGCGGTTCGCGATCGACGGCTTCGAGGCGGACGACGTCATCGCCACCCTCGCCACCCAGGCCGAGGAAGCCGGCTTCGAGGTCCTCATCGTCACCGGCGACCGGGACTCCTTCCAGCTCATCACCGAGCACACCACGGTGCTGTATCCCACCAAGGGCGTCTCCGAGCTGACCCGCTTCACCCCGGAGAAGGTGCAGGAGAAGTACGGGCTCACTCCGGCGCAGTATCCGGACTTCGCCGCCCTGCGCGGCGACCCGTCGGACAACCTCCCCGGGATCCCCGGCGTCGGCGAGAAGACGGCCGCGAAGTGGATCAATCAGTTCGGCTCGTTCGCCGATCTGATGGAGCGCGCCGACGAGGTCAAGGGCAAGGTCGGCGAGAATCTGCGCGAGCACCTGCCCTCGGTCAAGCTCAACCGCCATCTCACCGAGCTGGTGCGCACCGTCGAGCTGGCGAAGACGCCGCAGGAGCTGGAGCGCGCCCCGTACGACCGGACGGCCGTCACCGGTGTGCTCGAAGTGCTGGAGATCCGCAATCCGAGCCTGCGCGAGCGGCTGCTCGCCGTGGACCCCGGCGCCGTCGAGGACGAGGCACCGGCCCCCGAGGCGGGCATCGAGCTGGACGGCACGGTCCTCGCCTCCGGCGAGCTGGCGCCCTGGCTGGCGGAGCACGGAAACGAGCCGCTGGGTGTCGCGCTCGTCGACACCTGGGCGCTCGGCACGGGCAGCATCGGCGAGGTCGCGCTGGCCGCGGCCGACGGCGCCGCCGCCTGGTTCGACACCACCCAGCTCGACGAGGCCGACGAGAAGGCGTTCGGCGACTGGCTCGCGGCGGCGGACCGCCCCAAGGTGCTGCACAACGCGAAGAGCGCCATGCGGGTCGCCCCCGAGCACGGCTGGCGCATCGGCGGGGTGAGCATGGACACCGCGCTCGCCGCGTATCTGGTCAAGCCCGGCCGCCGTTCGTTCGCGCTCGACGCCCTCGCCGTCGAATACCTCGGGCGTGAACTCGCCCCGGCCGCACCGGCCGACGGCCAGCTCGCCTTCGGCAGCGACGACCAGGCCGAGGCGGACGCGCTGATGACACAGGCGCGCGCGATCCTCGACCTCGGCGACGCGTTCACCGGCCGGCTGGAAGAGGTCGGGGCCACGAAGCTGCTCCAGGACATCGAGCTGCCCACCTCCGCGCTGCTCGCCAAGCTGGAGCGCAACGGGATCTCCGCCGACCAGCCCCATCTGGTCACCCTGGAGGAGCAGTTCGCCGCCGCCGTCCAGCAGGCGGTGAAGGAGGCGCACGCGGCTGTCGGGCACGAGTTCAACCTCGGCTCGCCCAAGCAGCTCCAGGAAGTCCTCTTCGGCGAGCTGAGCCTGCCCAAGACCAAGAAGACCAAGACCGGTTACACGACGGACGCCGACGCGCTGGCCTGGCTCGCCGCGCAGACCGAGCACGAACTGCCGGTCGTGATGCTGCGCCACCGCGAGCAGGCCAGGCTCCGGGTCACCGTCGAGGGCCTGATCAAGATGATCGCGGCCGACGGCCGTATCCACACCACCTTCAGCCAGACGGTGGCGGCCACCGGCCGGCTCTCGTCCACGGACCCCAACCTGCAGAACGTGCCGGTGCGCACCGACGAGGGCCGCGCGATCCGCCGTGGTTTCGTCGTCGGCGAGGGCTACGAGTCGCTGATGACCGCCGACTACAGCCAGATCGAGCTGCGCGTCATGGCTCACCTGTCCGAGGACGCCGGTCTGATCGAGGCGTTCACCTCCGGCGAGGACCTGCACACCACCGTCGCCTCCCAGGTGTTCGGCGTCGAACGTGCCGCCGTCACCCCCGACATGCGCCGCAAGATCAAGGCGATGTCGTACGGACTGGCGTACGGCCTCTCGGCGTTCGGCCTCTCCCAGCAGCTGAACATCGAGGCGGCCGAGGCGCGCGGTCTGATGGACACGTTCTTCGAGCGCTTCGGCGGCGTACGGGACTATCTCCAGCGAGCGGTCGTCGAGGCCAGGGCCACGGGCTACACGGAGACGATGCTCGGCCGCCGCCGCTACCTCCCGGATCTGAACAGCGACAACCGCCAGCGCCGTGAGATGGCCGAGCGGATGGCGCTGAACGCGCCGATCCAGGGCACGGCCGCCGACATCGTCAAGGTCGCCATGCTCCGTGTCGACACGGCACTGACCGAGGCCGGGCTGGCCTCGCGCATGCTGCTCCAGGTCCACGACGAAATCGTGCTGGAGATCGCTCCCGGCGAGCGGGAGCGGGTGGAGGAGCTGGTGATCCGCGAGATGGCCGCGGCGACGGAGCTGCGGGCGCCGCTGGACATCTCGGTGGGCGTGGGCCCGGACTGGGACTCCGCCGCCCACTGACGGCGGGCGGTATCCCTCGTACCCGTCACTCGTTCCCGTACGGGATCAGCGCGATTCCGTACGGGAACGGTCCGGGGCGGTCGTCGCCGGCTCCGTGCGTGTGGCGACGGCGCGCAGCCGCGTCCCCGCGCCGTACAGCACGAGCCCGAGGGCCAGCCCCGACCCGGCGCCGAAGCAGAGCGTCGGGATGACGTCCAACGGCGTGGACACCTGCCCGTGGTAGGCGTACCAGCGGGTGAAGCGGTGAGCCATGCCGAGCGACGCGCATCCCACCAGCAGGGTGTACGCGAGCAGACGCTCGCGCCGTACGAGCACGGGCACCGAGACCGGCGTGGGAGTCCGGGGCAGCCGGCGCACGGCGGTGACCGTGAACCAGCAGAGCGCCACCAGCGCCAGGGCCGAACTGCCGTACTGCGTGTACGTGTACAGGGGGAAGCCCGCGACGGCCTCACCCAGCGCGGGCACCAGCCGGGTGCCCCACCGGTCGAAATGCGTGAACGCGTCCCACACCACATGGGTGGACGCGCCGAGTACCGCCGAGAGGTAGAACCGCGCGGCGAGCGCCGCCCGCCGTCCGCCGCGCCGGTCCGGTCCTCGTACGAAGGTGTGCGCCCGGCCCTGCCAGGCGGCGGGCAGCAGCGCCAACAGCGGCTCACGCAGCATCAGCCAGACGCCCACGAGGGCCGCGGCGATGACGAAGTCGACGGTGAACAGGCCCACGGGGCCGTGCGTCACCTCGCCGAACTCCATGGCGGCGGGCACGGCCGTCGCGGCGAAGTACGTCGTGTCGGGTGCCATCGAGCCGGCGACGAGCGCGGAGGCGAGCAGCGGACCGCGTGACGTGCCGTCCCTCCTGATGCCGGGCAGCACCGCCGCCGCATGGCTCAGCGTGAAAGGCATGGCCGTCCCCCTGGGGCGTGTCCTGGTCATTCGTCGTTCGATGTTCGATCAGCGAGGGACCACGCCCACCTGGTACGGAGTCAGTCGGATCAGTATGAAGGACGCATGTTCTCGGCCACCGGTTCGACCTACGGGAAGCCGGGAGGTGGCGAAACGGTGAAAAGCGGTCACCGACCCGTGTGCGCGCACAGGGAGTTGCCGTAGGGTCGCCTGAGTCCTCGCGCTGGGGAGCGCGAACAGCCGTTCACCGGGAGGGACCAGACGTATGGCAGCGCAATTCGGCCGTCGGCTCCGCAGAGGGGCGACCACGACAGCGGTCGCCGCACTCGCGGTCGCCGCACTCTCCGCCTCACAGGCCCCCGCGATCGTCCCCGGCGGCGGTGGTGACAGCGGAAAGCAGGCGTCCGGATCGAGCGTGCCGGACGAGGACACGGCCTCCGGGGACTCCTCGTACCACACGGACCTCCCGCCGCTGAACACCCCCGACAAGCCGGGCACTTCGATCGACCTGCCGAGCCTGGGCGCGTCGGAGGCCGGGATACCGGCGACGGTCCTGGCCGCGTACAAGCAGGCCGAACAGAGCGTCGGGGTCACCAATCCCGGCTGCAACCTGCCGTGGCAGCTCCTCGCCGCGATCGGCAAGGTCGAGTCGGGCCAGGCGCGCGGCGGCCGGGTCGACGACAACGGCACGACGTTCTCGCCCATCCTGGGCCCGGTGCTGAACGGTGTCGGCTTCGCCAACATCTCCGACACCGACAACGGCGCGTACGACGGCGACAAGACGCACGACCGCGCCGTGGGCCCGATGCAGTTCATCCCGGCGACCTGGGCGACCTGGGGCCAGGACGCCAACAGCGACGGCCGCAAGGACCCCAACAACATCTTCGACGCGGCGCTGGCCGCCGGTCGCTATCTTTGCGCCAATAATCGCGACCTGTCGGTCAAGAGCAATCTCGACCAGGCCATCCTCAGTTACAACCGCTCGCAGGAGTATCTGGCGACGGTCCTGTCCTGGCTGGAGTACTACAAGCGCGGCAGCCACGAGGTTCCGGACGGCACGGGCGTGCTGCCCACGGGCCCCGGCCCGGTGAACCCGGGCGGTCCCGCCAACTCGCCGAGCCCCGGCCCGAGTACGACGAACCCCAGCACGCCGCCGAAGCCCCCGAAGCCGCCGACGACGAAGCCGCCCACGACACCCCCGACCACGCCCCCGACCACCCCTCCGACGACGCCGCCCACCACCCCCGTGCCGACCGTCGAGCGCCTGGAGGACGCGGGCACCGGCAAGCTGTCCGCCACGGCCGGCGGGGCGTTCGCGGAGCGCGTCACGGTGCGCGGCGAGGACGCCAAGGGCAAGGCCGTCGGCAAGGTGGCCGTGCTGTTCACGATCGTCGGCGACACGGACGCGACGTTCGCGGGCGGCGGCAAGAAGGCCACCGTCACGAGCGGCACCGACGGCATCGCCAAGGCGCCCGCGCTCCGGGCGGGCGAGAAGACCGGCGACTTCACGGTGCGGGCGGGGGTCGTGAGCCGTACGGCCCCGGCCGTCGACTTCACGGCGACGGTCACCGAGCGCCAGGCCGACGCGGTCGTCAGGACCGGCGACAAGGAGCTGACGGCGGCGCCGGGCGCGGAGTTCGCCGACGCCGTCGAGGTCAAGGCCACCAACAAGGGCGAGATCGCTCCGGGTGTGGCGGTCAAGGCCACCATGATCAAGTCGGCGGACGACGCGTCGGCGGCGGACAAGGGCCCGCACTTCAAGGACGGGAACGGCAACCCGCTGCGCGCCCTCACGGGTCTGAAGACGAACGCCCAGGGTCTGCTCGTCCTCCCGAAGATCTTCGCGGACGACGCGACGGGCACGTTCCTGCTCCAGATCGAGACGGCCGGCGGCGCGAAGGTGACGATCGAACTGAAGGTCGCCGCCCCGGCGGCGTAGCCACCGGCCCCGCCCGGGGGACCGGCTCACCGGACCGGCGCACGCACGCCGCCCCTCCGTCACGGACGGAGGGGCGGCGTCGCCGTGTCGCGGGCGCGCTCCGTCGGGGCGTGTCCGCGCCCCGACGCCGTCCGCCCGAACAGCGGGGCTCACGGCGGCCGGTGCGCGCCAGGGGCCGTGAGCCGGACGCTTCGCGCACCCGCCGCGCGGGCGGCGCCGCCACTTCGAAGGCAGTTCCCGGCCCTGCCCGCGAAGTCCCGTCCGGCCCGGGACGCCTGGACGGCGCCTTCTCCCCGTCGTCCCGAGGGACAGGGGAGGTGCCTGCCTTCGGGACGACGGTCGGCCCGGCACGGCCGCGCGCCGTCCACCGCGCCGATCCGCCGCCCACGGCGCCACGGCCTACCGGCGGTCCTTCAGACGCCGCGTCGCCACCGCCTCGGTCGGGTCCTCCGGCCACGGGTGGCGCGGGTAGCGGCCGCGCAGTTCCGCGCGCACCGCGCGGTAGCCGTCCCGCCAGAAGGACGCCAGATCCGCCGTGACCGCGGCGGGGCGCCCGGCGGGGGAGAGCAGATGGACCAGCACCGGCACGCCCGCGACGGTCGGCGTCGCCGTCAGACCGAACAACTCCTGCAGTTTCACCGCCAGTACGGGCTGCTCCCCGCCGTAGTCGACGCGTACGCGCGATCCGCTCGGCACCTGGATACGCTCGGGCGCCAGTTCGTCCAGCCGCCCCGCCTGGCCCGACGACCACGGCAGCAGCCGGCGCAGCGCCTGGCCCGCCTCGATGCGGGCCAGATCCGCGCGGCGCCGGGCCTTCGACAGCTCGGGCTCCAGCCAGTCGTCCGCGCTGTCGAGCAGCGCCCCGTCCGACACATCGGGCCACGGAGCGCCCAACGCCCGGTGCAGAAAGCCCAGTCGCTCCCGCAGCGCCTCCGCGTCGCGCGTCCAGCGCAGCAGGGCGCCGGGGCCCTCGCGCCGCAGACCGTCCAGCAGCGCCTCCCGCACCCGGGCCGGGTCGGGCTTGCGCAGCGGCCGTGCGGACAGTTCGACCGCGCCGAGCCGCCGTACCTCCCTGGCGACGACGTCACCGTCCTCCCAGTGCACCTCCTCGCCGGAGAGGCGCAGATGCGCGGCGGCGGTGCGCGCCGTGTCCTCGTCGATGACGGCGGCGAGCCGCACCCGCGCCGACGCGGCCGTCGCGGGCCGGTCCGCGACGGCGACGGCCAGCCACGGCGCGGAGCGCAGCCCGGACCCGTCGCCGAGTTCGGCGCCGGTCCCGGACACCATCAGGAACGCGCCGCCGCCGCGGGCCCGCGCCACCCGCTCGGGAAAGGCGAACGCGGCGACGACCCCGGCGACACTGTCATCGGCCAATCCGCCCTGCTCCCGGGCCTCTTCACGGCCGATACGGCCTGCGCCGCCGTCCGTACGGGCTCCGCCGACGTCTCCGGCTCCGCCGCCCGCGCCGGGCCGGTGGCTCCGTCCGGCATGCCCCGCACGCCCCGCACGCTCGCCTCCCGCGGCTTCGCCGCTCCCACGTTCGCGTGCGTCCCGGCCGGTGCCACCGAGCGCGTCCGGCCCACCCGCGCCGCTGTCACGTGCCGCCCCGTCCGGCGGCCTCGGCAGTGCCGAAGCCAGCCTGCGGGCCTCCTGCCGCCAGCGTGCCGCGTACCCGTCGCCGCCCCGTTTCGCCGTGCGCCAGGCCACCGCCAGGTCGTCCCCGTACGCCCTCGGCGGTTCCTCGCTCAGCAGTGCCACCACCTCCGCCGCCCGGCGCGCGCCGACCTCGCGGGCGCCGTCGAGCAGCGCGCGGGCGAGGCGCGGGTGGAGGCCGAGGCGGGACATGCGGACGCCGCGGTCGGTCACCCGGCCCGCCGCGTCCACCGCTCCGATCGCGGCCAGTACCGCCCGCGCCGCGGCCAGCGCCCCCGCGGGGGGCGCGTCGAGCAGGGCGAGGCCCGAGGCGTCCGGGTCGCCCCAGCACGCCGCCTGCAAGGCGAACGCCGCCAGATCGGCGACCTTGATCTCCGGCGCGGGAAACCGCGCGAGCCGCGCGTCCTCGGCCTGGTCCCAGCACCGGTACACGGCGCCCGGTGCCTCGCGCCCCGCACGCCCCGCGCGCTGGCGTGAGGCGGCCTGTGAGGCCCGCACCGTGGTGAGGGCGCTCAGCCCCCGGGCGTGGTCCGTACGCGGCTCACGCGCCAGCCCCGAGTCGACCACGACCCGCACTCCCGGCACGGTCAGGCTCGACTCCGCCACCGAAGTCGCCAGTACGACGCGGCGGTTGCCGCCCCCCGACCCGGCGAGCACCGCGTCCTGCGCCTCCGCCGGCGCCCGGCCGTGCACCTGAAGAACCTCCGCGCCGAGGTCGTCGGGGCTCCCCAACTGGCCCGCCACCCGGCCGATCTCGCCGACCCCCGGCAGGAACACCAGCACGTCGCCCGCGCGCTCGGCCAGCGCCCTGCGTACCACCGACGCCACATGCGTCAGCAGCGCCGGATCGACCCGCATCCCGTGCGGCGGACGCACCGGCCGCGCCGGCGGCGCCCACACGACCTCCAAAGGATGCGTCACCCCCCGCGCCTCCACCACGGGCGCGTCGCCCAGCAGCCGCGCCCACCCCTCGGCGTCGGTCGTCGCGGAGGCGGCCACCAGCCGCAGTTCGGGACGGAGCGTGGCCCGTACGTCCAGCAGGAAGGCCGCCACCGTGTCGGCGTCCAGATGCCGTTCGTGACACTCGTCGATGATCACCACGTCGACGCCGCCGAGTTCCTGGTCGCGCTGGAGCCGCTGGAGCAGTACGCCGGTGGTCACCACCTCCACGACCGTGTCGCGCCCCACCACGCGCTCGCCGCGCACCGTGAAGCCGACGCTCCCGCCGACCCGCTCGCCCAGCAGCCACGCCATACGCCGGGCCGCCGCACGCGCGGCGATCCGGCGCGGTTCGGCGACGATCACCCGCCGCCGCGGGCCCCGTGCGCCGCCGTCGAGCCGTACGAGCCCGGCCAGCACCAGCGGCACCAGGGTCGTCTTGCCCGTCCCGGGCGGCGCGCACAGCACGGCGCACCCCGGCCCGTCGAGGGCCGCCTCCAGTGCGGGCAGGGCGGTACGGACGGGCAGGCTGCCGAGGACGTCGTCGCGGATCACACCCTCAGTCTCGTACGCAGACGAAGATCGCCGACCCCGGGATCAGCTTCCCGCGCAACGGAGACCAGCCGCCCCACTCCTGGGTGTTCCAGGCCGGCCACTCCGGCTCCACCAGATCGACCAGCCGGAAACCGCCCGCCACCACGTCCCGTACCCGGTCACCCACGGTCCGGTGGTGTTCCACGTACATCGCGTGTCCCTGCTCGTCCTGTTCCACATAAGGGGTGCGGTCGAAGTACGACGCGGCCACCGACAGGCCCTCGGGCCCCGGCTCGTCCGGGAACGCCCAGCGCATCGGGTGCGTCACCGAGAAGACCCAGCGCCCGCCGGGGCGCAGCACCCGCCGTACCTCGCGGAACACCCCGACCGGATCGGCGACGAAGGGGATCGCGCCGTACGCGGAGCACGCCAGGTCGAAGGAGCCGTCCTTGAACGGCAGCGCCGCCGCGTCCGCCTCCACAAGAGGTACGTCGTCACCGATGCGCAGCGCGTGCTGGAGCTGCCGGTGGGAGAGGTCGAGCGCCACCGGGCGCGCCCCCTGCCTCGTCAGCCAGCGTGAACACTGCGCCGCGCCCGCCCCGATCTCCAGGACGTCGAGGCCCTTGAGGGACTCGGGCGGCCCCAGCAGCTCCGCCTCCACTTCGTCCAGGCCCTCAGGTCCCCAGACGAACCGGTCGTCGCCGAGGAAGGTGCCGTGCTCGATCTGGTAGTCGTCCGCGTTCCGGTTCCACCAGCCCCGGTTGGCGCGGCTGCTCTCGGTGCCGTCGCTCTCACGCCGGGTGGCTTCCGGCTCGTCCTGCTCGTACCGCTCTGCCTGCTCTTGGCTCATCGTGCCCGTCGTCGTAGTGTGCGGAGAGGCTCGAAGAGTCTGTGCCGCGCTGTAGTCGGCCGGTAGCGGCCTGGGCTACGGTGCGGCCATCGTGGCCTCGTGGAACGCTTGTTGTGCCGGGTATGGGGCGTTCCGCCCCGGGTGTGCGCCTTCGCGCATTGACCGTGTCCGGCTGCCCCCGTATGCTAAAGGTTGCGCTGCGGGCTTGCGCGCCTCAGACGTAGCAGGCCGCGCTCGCATCTGTTGTAGGTCCCCTCGGTTGTCGAGGCGCCTTCCCCTCATCGGGAATGGCGCTCCCTCGGCTGTCCGGACTTCCGGCGGATGGCGATACGGGCTCTCGGCGTGGCAGTACCTACGACTCAATGTCCGTACCGGAGCCTTTACCCACATGACGAGCAGCACCGAGACCACCGCCACCACCCCGCAGGTTGCGGTCAACGACATCGGTAACGAGGAAGCATTCCTCGCCGCGATCGACGAGACGATCAAGTACTTCAACGACGGCGACATCGTCGACGGCGTCATCGTGAAGGTCGACCGGGACGAGGTCCTGCTCGACATCGGTTACAAGACCGAAGGCGTCATCCCCTCCCGCGAGCTTTCGATCAAGCACGACGTCGACCCCAACGAGGTCGTCGCCGTGGGCGATGAGATCGAGGCCCTTGTTCTCCAGAAGGAGGACAAGGAAGGCCGACTCATCCTGTCCAAGAAGCGCGCGCAGTACGAGCGCGCCTGGGGCACGATCGAGAAGATCAAGGAAGAAGACGGCATCGTCACCGGCACCGTCATCGAGGTCGTCAAGGGTGGACTCATCCTTGACATCGGCCTCCGTGGCTTCCTGCCGGCCTCTCTCGTCGAGATGCGCCGCGTCCGCGACCTCCAGCCCTACGTGGGCAAGGAGCTCGAAGCCAAGATCATCGAGCTGGACAAGAACCGCAACAACGTGGTCCTGTCCCGCCGTGCCTGGCTCGAGCAGACGCAGAGCGAGGTTCGCCAGACCTTCCTCACGACCCTGCAGAAGGGCCAGGTCCGCTCCGGCGTCGTTTCCTCGATCGTCAACTTCGGTGCGTTCGTGGACCTCGGCGGTGTCGACGGTCTCGTGCACGTCTCCGAGCTCTCCTGGAAGCACATCGACCACCCCTCCGAGGTTGTCGAGGTCGGCCAGGAAGTCACCGTCGAGGTTCTCGACGTGGACATGGACCGCGAGCGTGTCTCCCTGTCGCTCAAGGCGACGCAGGAAGACCCGTGGCAGCAGTTCGCCCGGACGCACCAGATCGGCCAGGTCGTTCCCGGCAAGGTCACCAAGCTCGTTCCGTTCGGCGCGTTCGTCCGCGTCGACGAGGGCATCGAGGGTCTGGTCCACATCTCCGAGCTGGCCGAGCGCCACGTGGAGATCCCGGAGCAGGTCGTCCAGGTCAACGACGAGATCTTCGTCAAGGTCATCGACATCGACCTCGAGCGCCGTCGCATCAGCCTCTCGCTGAAGCAGGCCAACGAGGCGTTCGGCGGCGACCCGGCCTCGGTCGAGTTCGACCCGACGCTGTACGGCATGGCTGCCTCGTACGACGACCAGGGCAACTACATCTACCCCGAGGGCTTCGACCCCGAGACCAACGACTGGCTCGAGGGCTTCGAGGCTCAGCGCGAGGTGTGGGAGACCCAGTACGCCGAGGCGCAGACCCGCTTCGAGCAGCACCAGGCTCAGGTCATCAAGTCCCGCGAGGCCGACGAGGCCGCTGCTGCCGAGGGCGCTGCCGCCCCGGCCGGCGCGGCTCCCGCGGCCTCCGGTGGCAGCGGTGGCGGTGGCGGCGGCGGTTCGTACTCCTCGGAGTCCCAGGACAACTCCGGCGCCCTGGCGTCGGACGAGGCCCTGGCCGCCCTGCGCGAGAAGCTGGCCGGTGGCCAGAGCTGACGCTCTGACTCCGTAGTCGGTCGCAGGAGAGCATGACGTGAGGCCCGTTCCCCTCGGGGAGCGGGCCTCACGCATGCCCGGGGTCCGGCGTCTGCCCGCGGGTGGGCGTGACCGGCCGCGGCGCGCCAAGTGCCGTACGCAAGTGCCGTACGCCGTCGTCCTCTTGCTTCCCGCGCCGCCGGGACCGGACCCACGACCACCGGATGCGGGACGCGCGGGCGGGGAATGCTCACGCCCGGAGGTGCGTTCTTCCTGAGGAACACGAGGAGGACCGGTAATCGTGCTTGATCCGCAGGATTTGTACGAGTGGGAGCCCAAGGGCCTGGCAGTCGTCGACATGGCGCTCGCGCAGGAGTCCGCGGGCCTTGTCATGCTCTACCACTTCGAGGGCTACATCGACGCGGGTGAGACCGGCGACCAGATCGTCGAGAACCTGCTCGAATCGCTGCCGAACCAGGTGGTGGCGCGCTTCGACCACGACAGGCTGGTCGACTACCGCGCCCGCCGCCCCTTGCTGACCTTCCGGCGCGACCGCTGGTCCAGCTACGAGACACCGACGCTGGAGGTGCGGCTCGTCCAGGACGCCACGGGCGCCCCGTTCCTGCTGCTGTCGGGGCCCGAGCCCGACGTCGAGTGGGAGCGTTTCGCGGCGGCCGTACGCCAGGTCGTCGAGCGCCTCGGCGTACGGCTGGCGGTGAACTTCCACGGCATTCCGATGGGCGTGCCGCACACGCGCCCGGTCGGCATCACCCCGCACGGCAACCGCACCGACCTGATGCCGGGTCACCGCAGCCCCTTCGACGAGGCACAGGTACCGGGCAGCGCCGAGGCGCTCGTCGAGTATCGGCTGATGGAGACGGGACACGACGTACTCGGCGTGGCCGCGCACGTCCCGCACTATGTGGCGCGGTCCTCGTATCCGGACGCGGCGCTGACCGCGCTGGAGGCGATCACGGCGGCGACGGGACTCGTCCTGCCGGGCGTCGCGCACGCCCTCCGTACGGAAGCGCAGCGCACCCAGACCGAGATCGAGCGCCAGCTGAGCGAGGGGGACGAGGAGCTGGTGACGATGGTGCAGGGCCTTGAGCATCAGTACGACGCGGTGGCCGGCGCCGAGAGCAGGGGCAATCTGGTGGCGGAGCCGGTGGAGCTTCCGTCGGCGGACGAGATCGGGCGCGAGTTCGAGAAGTTCCTCGCCGAGCGGGAGGGCGACGCGTAACACCTCCGGGCGCGGGCCTTGGTCCGGCGTCCGGGTGTCTCGTAAGACGGCCCGTGCACGCTCTAAGCTGCGAGACATGCTGAAAGTGGGCCTGACCGGCGGGATCGGTGCCGGAAAGAGTGAAGTGTCCCGACTGCTCGTGAGTTACGGAGCGGTGCTGGTGGACGCGGACAAGATCGCCAGAGAGGTCGTCGGGCCCCGGGCTCCCCGGCGCGACGCCCGTGTGGACCCCATAGGGGCCGGCGGCCGCACCCCCCACGGGGGGCGCGACCCGCCCCAACACCGCGCGCGCCGGGTCACCAGT
>NZ_JBHUZM010000044.1:18734-51331 GCF_042667665.1 Streptomyces sp. NPDC057307
TAAAAACGCGCATTAAAACCCCCCTGGTTGGTGTTTCGGGGGGGGCGTTTTTGTTTTTTTCGGGGGGGGGGGGGGGGGCGGGTCAATACCCCCCTTTTGTGGTGGGCGCGCCGGGCCCCCGGGGCCCCGACGCCGTTGTCGACGCCTTCGGGCCGGGCGTCCTCACCGCCGACGGGAGGCTCGACCGGCCCAAGCTCGGCTCGCTCGTCTTCTCCGACAGCGACAGGCTCGCGACGCTCAACGCCATCGTCCATCCCCTGGTCAGCGCGCGTTCGCTGGAGCTGGAGAGCAAGGCGGGGGCGGACGACATCGTCGTCCACGACGTGCCGCTCCTCGTGGAGAACGAGCTGACCGGGCTCTACGACCTGGTCGTCGTCGTGGACGCGTCGCCCGAGACACAGCTCGACCGGCTCGTACGGGTGCGTGGCATGGCCGAGCCCGAGGCCAGGTCGCGGATGGCGGCCCAGGCCACCCGCGAGCGGCGCACCGCGTCCGCCGATCTGGTCATCGACAACGACGGCCCGCTGGAGAAACTGGAGCCGCAGGTCCGCGCGGTGTGGGAGCGGCTGGTCGAGCGGGCCGCCGCCGACGCGTGACGCGCGCCGCCGCCGGTACGCGTCCCGCCCCGCCCCGCCACCGGCGTGAGACGCGCGCCCCTCGAAGGTGACGCGTCCCGCCGACCCGTTTTGGAATACCGGCAATCTGTGCGACGTTGAAAGCGCCGACCGAGGGGAAGGATCCGACCGTGCCCGAGAGCCCGGAGACCCACGTCATCGACTTTCGCGCGGCGGAGCAGTTGCTGGCCGCGCGCGACCCGCGCGGCGCGGTCAAGCTGCTGGACTCGGTGATCGCGGCGCATCCCGAGAACACGGCCGCCAGGCTGCTGCGCGCCCGCGCGTTCTTCGCGGCCGCCCAACTGCGGCCCGCGGAGCTGGAGTTCGAGCTGGTCCTGGAGCGCGAGCCGGACAACGCGTTCGCGCACTTCGCGCTGGCCCGTACGTACGAGCGAGCGGGACGGCCCGAGCAGGCGACGAAGCACTTCAGACTGGCGGCGGCGCTCGACCCCAAGCCCGAATACCTCAAGGCCGCGCGTTTCGACTCCGACGGCTGACGTCGCGCCCTCTTCCCTCACCGTTGCCGCTCCGAGGGCCGCGATCTTCGTACGGCGGTACGTCACGCCCCGGCTGGAAGCGCGATCCCTGCCGCATATGGCGGACGACCAGCACGAAGTCCGTGGCCACGATCAGCAGCAGCACCCCGCAGGCGATCGCCCAGCCCGGCCGGCCGACGACCGCGAAGGCGATCGTGCCGAAAGCGGTCCAGATCAGGCCCCAGACGCTCAGCCACCAGCGCATCCGCAGCGGGCTGCGCGCGGTGACGGGTTCGTTTCCGGTGCGCATGGCATCGCACCTCCCGACGGGAAATCGTCGATCCGGCCGCCCGGACACCGATGAGTTCCGGGCGGGGCGGGTGTCTACCTCCTTGAAAGCACACCACGTGCACAACGGAGGAGACCCCCAATGTCCGAGGCTACGTCCACCACCGCACCGATCGCATCCGCTGCCGCTTCCCCTTCCACCGTGGCCACCGTTCAGGCCGGCCCCTCGCGCCGTACGGACATCACGGTCCGCACGCTCCAGATCGTCCTGGCGCTGTTCCTGGCGATCCCGAGCGCGGGACCGAAGCTCGCCGGCCACTCGTCGGCGGCCGAGTCCTTCGACGCGATCGGCTTCGGCGACTGGTTCATGTACCTCACGGGCGCCCTTGAGCTGGCGGGGGCCGTCGCACTGGTGATCCCGATCCTCTCGGGAGTGTCCGCGATCGCGCTCATCGGCCTGATGATCGGCGCCTTCATCACTCAGATGACCGTCTTCGACGGTGAGAACGCGCTGACACCGGTCATCTTCCTGGCCCTCTTCGCCGTGGTCGCGTGGGTACGGCGGCAGAAGACCGTGGAACTCGTCGCCCTGGTGCGCCGCCGAGTCTGATCCGCCGAGTCCGATCCACCGAGTCCGATCGCCGCCGGGTCCGATCCATGGCCACCCGCTCCGTCGCGCCCGAAGACCGCATCCTCAAGCCTTGAGGGGATGCGGCCTTCAGGCGTGACGGGGGCACTGTCAGACCCCCCGCCTAGACTCGCCTGGTAACGAGATCTCGCAGGTAAGCGACCCGGGCGGAGGGAGTCGGTGACGATGACGCGACACGTGTCGGACGGCGCGACGCCGCTGGCGCGCTGCGCCGCGGTCTTCCTGCCCGCCGGACTGCCGCGTGACGGACGTGTCGCGTTCTGGGCCCCGGAGGGGGAGCCGCCCGTCGCGAGTGACCTCACCCCGAGCGACGCCTCCATGATCTCCACGAGCGGCGGCCGTCCCACGAGCGACGTCACCACGAGCGGCCACATCATGAGGGACCTCACGGTCGTGGCCCCGGGCGGCCGAGGAGATCACGCCGACCGGGACGGCCCCGGCGCCGGCGTCCGTACCCGCGTCGTGCCCGCCGTCCTCGTGCCCGTCGCCGACGCCGTGCCCCTGCTGGTCCGCGCCCGCTCCGACCCGGCGGCCCATCCCTCCACCGCCTGCTGGGGCGCCGCGGCCCTGCACGCGCTGCATCTGTCGGCCCGGGGCCGGCTGCTGCCCGGCCTCACCGCCTCCGACCACGACGCCTGGCGGGCCGGGCCGCTCGACGCGGACGACATCGCCCAGCTGCGGGCCGTCGCCGCCGCCATGCCCTACGAGGCCCACGCCGTCCCGCTCCCCGATCTCCTCCCGCTGCGGCTGCCCGAGCCCGAAGCGCTGGTCCGGGCCTTCCTCGACGCGGTCGCCGACGCCCTGCCCCGTACGCCCGCCGCCGCGTTCGCCGCGGGCGCGCCCTTCGCCGCGCACACCGCGCAGCATCTGCCCGGCGCCCGCTCATGGGCCGCCGAGGCGGCCGCCGGCATGGACGCCGGGGTGCGCGTCTCGCTGCGCCTCGACCTGTCGGCGTACGAGCTGTTCGACTCCTCGTCCACCCAGGAGACCCCGGAGGAGTCCGGCGTGGAGCGGCGCGCGGGGGCCGCCCTCGTCCAGATCCACAGCCTCGCCGACCCGACGCTCGTCATGGACGCGGCCCGGCTCTGGGCGGGCGACGGCGACGACCTCTTCGGACCGCGCGCCCGGATCGACGCCCTGCTCGCGCTGCGCCGCGCCGCCCGCGTCTGGCCGCCGCTCGCCCGGCTGCTGGAGCACGACGTCCCCGCCGCGCTGCCGCTCTCCGAGGACGAGTTGTACGAGCTGCTGGGTCCGGGAGCGGCGAGCCTCGCCGCCGCCGGGGTGGCCGTCCACTGGCCGAGGGAGCTGGCCCGTACGCTCTCGGCCGCCGCCGTCGTACGCCCCGCGCCCGGTTCGGCCACGGACGGCACGCCCTTCTTCGACAGCGACGAACTGCTCAAGTTCAACTGGCAGTTGGCGCTCGACGGCGATCCGCTCAGCGAGGCCGAGATGGACGCGCTCGCCGAGTCGCACCGGCCGATCGTGCGGCTGCGCGACCAGTGGGTGGTGATCGACCCCGACCTCGTACGGAAAGCACGCAAACGGGAGCTGGGCCTGCTCGACCCGGTCGACGCGCTGGCCGTCGCCCTCACCGGCTCGGCCGAGGTGGACGGCGAGACGGTCGAGGCCGTCCCGGCCGGCGCGCTGGCGGTCCTCCGCGACCGGCTCGTCCACGGGCCGGCGGCCGTTCCGCAGCCCGCCGCCCTGGACGCCACCCTCCGCGACTACCAGCTGCGCGGGCTCGCCTGGCTCGACCTGATGACCTCGCTCGGCCTCGGCGGCTGCCTCGCCGACGACATGGGCCTCGGCAAGACGATCACCGTCATCGCGCTCCATCTGCACCGCGCCCGCCCGGTCCCGACACTCGTCGTCTGCCCGGCCTCCCTCCTCGGCAACTGGCAGCGGGAGATCACCCGCTTCGCGCCCGGCGTCCCGGTCCACCGCTTCCACGGCTCGGGCCGCACGCTGGACGGGGTGACGGACGGCTTCGTCCTCACCACGTACGGCACGATGCGCGGCAGCGCGCCCGAACTCGCCGCGTACACCTGGGGGATGGTCGTCGCCGACGAGGCCCAGCACGTCAAGAACCCGTTCTCGTCCACCGCCAAGGCCCTGCGCACGATCCCGTCGCCCGCCCGCGTCGCCCTGACCGGCACCCCCGTGGAGAACAACCTCTCCGAGCTGTGGGCGCTCCTCGACTGGACGACCCCCGGCCTCCTCGGCCCGCTCAAGTCCTTCCGCGCCCGCCACGCGCGCATCGTGGAGAACGTGGAACACGCGGGGTCGGCGGGCACCACCGCGAGCGACGAGGCGGTGGAGCGGCTCTCCCGGCTGGTCCGCCCCTTCCTGCTGCGCCGCAAGAAGTCCGACCCCGGCATCGTGCCCGAGCTGCCGCCGAAGACGGAGAGCGACCACCCGGTGCCGCTCACCCGTGAACAGGCGTCCCTCTACGAGGCCGTGGTCCGGGAGACGATGGCCGCCATCGAGAGCGCGGAAGGCATCGCCCGGCGCGGACTGGTCATGAAGCTGCTCACCGCGCTCAAACAGATCTGCAACCACCCGGCGCAGTATCTGAAGGAGGAGCAGGCCCGGCTCAGCGGCCGGTCCGGGAAGCTCGCCCTCCTCGACGAACTGCTCGACACGATTCTGACCGAGGACGGCTCGGTCCTGGTCTTCACGCAGTACGTGTCGATGGCGCGGCTCCTCTCCGCGCATCTCACCTCCCGAGCGATCCCGTCCCAACTCCTGCACGGCGGCACGCCCGTCGCCGAGCGCGAGCGGATGGTGGACCGGTTCCAGTCCGGTGAGACCCCCGTCTTCCTGCTGTCGCTCAAGGCCGCCGGCACCGGCCTCAACCTCACCCGGGCCGGCCATGTCGTGCACTACGACCGCTGGTGGAATCCGGCCGTCGAGGAGCAGGCCACCGACCGCGCCTACCGCATCGGCCAGACCCAGCCCGTGCAGGTGCACCGGCTGATCGCGGAGGGCACCGTCGAGGACCGTATCGCCGAGATGCTCGCCGCCAAGCGCGCCCTCGCCGACGCCGTACTGGGCTCGGGCGAGGGAGCCCTCACCGAGCTGACCGACCGTGAACTGGCCGATCTGGTCTCGCTCCGGAGGCCGTCATGACCGCACCGCGCGCCCCTCGGCACGACGACCGCCGCCGTACGTTCCCGGCTCTGCCCCCACGTCCCGGCCCGGCGGGCGACGGGCCCGGCGACGCGGACTTCGCCACCAGTTGGTGGGGCAACGCCTGGGTGGAGTCCATGGAGGACTCCGCGCTCGACCCCGCCCGGCTGCAACGGGGGCGGGCCTACGCGGGCGGCGGCCACGTGGACGCGATCACGGTCACCCCGGGCCGTGTCATGGCGTACGTGCACGGCTCCCGGCCACGCCCGTACCGCACGGAGATCCGGCTGCGCACCCTCGGCGACGACGACTGGGAAGACCTCCTCGACGCCGCCGCGGCCCGCCCCGACCACATCGCCGCCCTCCTCGACAAGGACATGCCGCACGCGCTCGCCGCCTCGGCGGACCTGCTGCCGAGCGCGGGTGATCTGACGCCCGACTGCTCCTGCCCCGACGACGGGTTCCCGTGCAAGCACGCGGCGGCACTCTGCTACCAGACGGCGCGGCTGCTCGACGAGGACCCGTTCGTGCTGTTCCTGATGCGCGGACGCGGCGAGCACGAGATCCTCGCCGACCTGACCCGCCGCAACGCCACCCGCTCCGCCGTCGAACGCACCGCGGCCGCACCGCCCATGCCCACGGTCGACGCGGCCACGGCGCTCACCCCCCGCGCGCCGCGCACCCTGCCGCCCCCGTTCCCGCTGCCCGCCAACCCCGGCCGCCCGCCGGTCTATCCGCACACACCGGGCGCCCCCGACCCCCTGGCGCTCGACCTGCTCGCGACCGAGGCGGCGGCCCGCGCGCACACATTCCTGGCGACCGGCATCGACCCCGTGGCGGGCCTCACCCCCTGGCAGGACGCCGTACGCCTGGCCGCCGCCCACCCCGGCTCGGGACTCACCGCCTCCACCCGCGCCCTCTACCGCGACCTCGCGGCGGGCACCGACCACAGCCCCATGGACCTGGCCCGCGCCGTCGCCGCCTGGCGCCAGGGGGGCCTCGCGGGGCTGGCCGTCCTGGAGGAGCCCTGGGACCCGCCCGCCGGCCCGTTCGACCGCGCCCGCCCCGCGCTCATCGCCGCCGACTTCCCGCACTTCCGCCCCTGGCGCAACCGCCTCTCCGAACCCTCGCTCCAGCTCCGCTTCGGCCGCGACGGACTCTGGTACGGCTACGAGTCGGACCGCGACCGCGAGGACTGGTGGCCCCGCGGCACCCCCGACACCGACCCCGTGGGCGCGCTCACGGCTCTTGTCGGACGGTAACCGGTACGCTCGTATCCGTGACCATCCACGGATCAAGGGGGAGCGGTGGAAGCCGAGTTGGTGGCATTGGCGACAGCGGGGGCGACAGCCCTCGTCCAGCAGATGGCGACGGACGGCTGGACCGCGGCCCGCGACCGGGTGACGGCCTTCTTCGCGGGCCGGGGCTCGGCCACCCCTGACTCGGTCGAGGAGGACCTGGAAACGGGCCGCGCCGAACTGGTCGCGGCCCAGCGGGACGAGGACGAACAACTGATGTCCGACCTCCACGCCGAATGGCGCACCCGCCTCCGCCGCACCCTCGCCGCCGACCCGACGGCGGCGGCCGAACTCCGCGCCCTGCTGGACGAGTTGACACCCACCGCACCCGTGCCGCAGCAGGCCTTCGACGTACACAACACGATCAGCGGCGGCGTGGTGCACGGCACGGTCATTCAGACGGGCACGGTCGGCAGAGTGGATCTGGGTGGCGGCGGCCCGCGCAATCGAGCCGAGAATGGCTGACGCTCCGTCAAGTGACGCTGTGCGCGCCTGAATCGCCGAGGCCGCCGAGCCGCCCCTCCACGTTTTCGCGCATGTCACGTGCGCGAGGATCGTCGTACCGGGCAAGGAGTCGCGCGCACTCCACCCACAGTCGTCGCGCCGCCTCCGGATCCTCACCGCACAAGGCCCCCGCGAGGGCGTCCAGGGCCACCGCTTCCTGCCATACGTCGCCGAGTTCGCGGTGAGCCGCCAAGGCTCTGCGACAGAAGCCGGCCGCCTCCTCCGCACGATCGAGCCCGAGGTATGTCGCTCCGACGCCCAGCCAGGCGCGTGCTTCACGGCTCCTGTCGCCGAGCCGACGGTGCAGCGTCGCGGACCGATGGTAGGCGGTGAGCGCATCGCCGAAGTGGCCAAGGGCCAGCTCCGCGTCCCCCAGAGCAAGCAGCCAGTTCCCTTCCATCACCTGGCTTCGCAGATCCAGTGCGATCCGCACCGCCTCCTGGGCGGTGTGCCGGGACTCCTCAACTTCCCCGCGGTCGAGGTGGATCAAGCTCAGCAGCCAGAGGGCGTTGCCCACGCTGCGCGCGCTCTCCTCCTGGCGGTGATCCGCCAGCGCCTGCTGGGCACTGCCGAACGCTTCCGTGAGCCGCCCGGCCTGGTGGTGCACCAACGCGAGGTTGGCGACGGCGACGCTCTGCCAGTGAGTCTCGCCCAGCTCCCCGAAAACGGAGGACGCTTCCTCAAGCCGCACCCGCGCGGATTCCAACTCCCGCCGACGCAGATGAACGAGGCCGAGGGCGTTGAGGGAGGCGGCTTCGCCGCCCCGGTCGGCCAACTCCCGCCGGATCGCCAGCGCCTCGTGATGGCAGTCAAGGCTCTCGGCCTGCCGATTGAGTTTGGTGAGTCCGAAGCCCTGCTTCTCAAGGAGCCCGGCGACCGCGCGCCGTTCGTTCAGGCGTCGCGCGGCTGCCAGACCGATCTCACCGGTGGCCAGCCAGTCCGTGGTGAGGGAGGACGGTGCTTTGGCGTTCCACAGCACCGTGGCCAACTGCCATGCGTACCGGTCGAACCCCGTCTTCTCCGCTGCCCGGACCGCGGGCAGAAAGTTGGCGTTCTCGCGCTCGGCCCAGTCCACGGCCTGGTCGTAGTCCGCGAAGGACAGCGGAGTCACGTCGGTGTTCGGGGGATCGATCGGGAGATGCTCCTCGGCGGGCACGATCCAACTCTGCGCCGCGTCAGCGGTGTGCACGTACCAGTCGAGGGCCCGGCGAAGCGCCGCCGACCGGTTCTCGGGTGACTCCTCCCGCTGGGCCTCGTCCCAGGCGTAGGCGCGGAGCAGATCATGGAACTCGAAACGGTCCGGTGCCTTCTGTATCAGCAGATGCGCGCCCGCCAGTACGTCCAGCAATTGCCGTGTCCGTCGGACACTGAGCCCCGCCAGGGCCGCTGCCGCGCCGACGCCGAACTCCGGGCCCGGGTGCAGGCCCAGAAGGCGGAACAATCGCGCGGCATCCGGGGGCAGGGCTTGGTAGGACCAGGCGAATACGGCGCGCACGGCCTCGGCCTCTTCTTCGTCGCCCGTACTCAGGGCGTCCCACAACGCTGATTCGTCACGCAGATCGGCGATCAGCTCCTCCAGGCGCATGTACGGGCGGTCGGCAGCCCGTTCGGCCGCGATCCGCAGAGCGAGCGGCAGGTGAGCGCACATGCGGGCGAGCTCGACCAGCTCGTCTTCGCCGTCGACGCGATGGCCGGCTGTCACCGTACGCAGCAGGGCGACGGCTTCCGGCTCGGCGAGTGTGCCGAGGGTCAGGCGGTACGCGCCGTCTCGGACGGCGAGTCCGGACAGGCGCCCCCGGCTGGTGACCACGGTCAGGCAACGGGCGTTGCCGGGCAGCAGAGGTCGGACCTGGGCGACGGTGGCCGCGTTGTCCAGCAGGATGAGTATCCTGCGGTCGGCCAGGACGGATCGGTACAGCGCTGCGGCGGCGTCGGTGTCGATGGGAACCGCGGCGGCGGGAAGCCCGAGCGCGATCAGGAACCGTGGCAGCACATCCCGTGCGGTGAGCGGCTCTCCCGGATCGTAACCCCGGAGATTCACGTAGAGATGGCCGTCGGGGTAGTGGTCCCGCACCCGGTGCGCCCAGCGCAGGGCGAGCGAGGTCTTGCCCGCCCCGGCCGTCCCGGCGATCACGAACACGGGAACGACAGAACGATCCCGGTCACCGCTCAGAGTCGCGTCGAGCTGCCCGAGTTCGGCGACGCGGTTGACGAAGTGCCGCATATTGCCCGGCAGTTGACGTGGCGTCGGATGCGCGGGCTTTCGCTCACCGCCACCGTGGTCATGAAAATGGACACCGCCACTGACCTGGCCCGCCTGCACCACGTCACGCGAGGTACCCGACAGGTTCGAACGGGTCCCGCCCGCGTTCTCTCCACCACTGTCGCTGCCGATGCCTCAGTCCGCTCTCATCGGAGGGGCGGGCAGCTGTGCCACGTGGCGATCGACGTAGGAGACGATGTCCTCACCGCCCTCGTACAGCCCTCGGACGAAGGCTTCCCAGTTCCCGATCGGACCGGAGTCCTCGAAGCGCACCGCCCCGTCAAGAAGTCCCGATTCCGTGTAGAGAACCTCGTAGAGCACCTGACCCCCCAGAGTGACAACCTCTGGCAACAGGCCCGCGATCTCCAGCGGTCGCACCTTCTCCGCCCCGACGACCCGGACGGGCGTGCCGCTCTCCCCCTGCACCCGCAGCGCGTGCAACTCCCACTGCAGATATGGCGTCAGAGGCTCGTCCACGACGCGTACGCGATGGAAAACGCTGCCCCGTTCTCTGTCCTCCCTGGCGATCTTCTCCCATCGGTCACGCCTGGCCTCGAGGAGCTGAAGCGCCGTTTGCCAGTCCCCACGCCGGAAGGCTTCCCAGCTTGGTGAGGACTGCTCCTCGAAGTGCTGGAGACGTTCGAACTTCCAGCTGTCACGGCCGATGACGTCCCCGTCGCGCTGCCGGAAGTCCTGCCGGTAGGCGGCAGTCGCGAGCCTGTCTCCCCGCGCCCGGTCCAGCGTGAGGGCGGTGCGGTCAAGCATCGGCGATGTCCGCCTTCGCCGCGCGGAGCACGCTCCCCGGAATGACGACCAACCGCTCGCCCTTGGCGATCGTGGCGTCCGCCGGGAGCGACGGGCCGTAGACCTCCGTCAGATCGCGGCCGATGACGGCGATATCCCCGTTGTCCAGCTCCCAGATGTCCGGACAGCCGTCCCTGTCCTCGGTGACTCCCAGTTCCTGCGGCGACTTCCCTAATCGCCGCTGGAACAGCGCCGACGGATCGGCCTCCCACACACGAGCCACGTCTGCCTCCTGATAGGCGGTGTCAGCCATCTGACGCCGCCATCTTACGGAGGGTGGTGAGCTGTTGCCATGCTGCGACTGGTCATCCGTCAAGCCGAAGAGAGACCAGGGAAGGGGCGCGGTCTCACCAACGCCCCCTCCGTACGACGGGTTTGCCGGGCCCTGAGGGTGAAGCCCGCCGTGTCGCGGTGCAGCGTCCCCTTGCTGAGAGGCGGACGCGTTCCCGTGCGGCGACGGGCTTCACCCGAGGCCCTGACTCAGGCTGTGTGCAGCGTCAGCCCGTACGTGCTGAGGATCTCGTTGATGGGCTGGTAGAAGCTCTGCCCGCCGCTGGTGCAGTTGCCCGAGGCGCCGGACGTCACGCCCTGGGCCTGGTCACCGCTGATGAACGAGCCGCCCGAGTCGCCGCCCTCCGCGCAGGCGCTCGTCTGGACCATCTGGTGGACGGCGCCCTGGGAGTAGTTGACCGTCACGTTCTTGGCCAGGACGTTGCCGCAGCGCCAGTGCGTCGTGGAGCCGGAGCGGCAGATCGACGCGCCGTTGGGGGCCTCGTTCGAACCGCGTACCAACTGGTCCGACACGGTGCCCCAGCCGAGGACGACGGGCACGGTCCACCAGCCGTTGGCGACGTTCACCCACGCGTAGTCGTTGCCGGGGAAGGACGAGCCCTGGAAGTTGCCGATGGCCGAGTTGTCCCAGCCGCGCACCGACTGGCCCCGCGGGCCGCAGTGGCCGGCGGTGACGAAGCCGCCGTGCACGGAGAAGCCGATGGAGCAGCGGACGTTGCCCGTGTAGTACGGGTCTCCGCCGACGGTCCCGGCCGCGGTGGTGGAGGGAGCCTGTGTCGTCTCCGCGACCGTCACCGGACCGGTCTTCCTGGCCTTGGCGACGAAGCCGGCGACGGCCTTGCTGTCGCTCTTCGACGCGAGGACGTTCACCACGACCCGGTTGGTCTTCGGGTCGACGTGCCAACTGCTGACGCCGGCCGGCGCGGAGAGCGCGTCGATCCGCTTCATCGTCGCGTCGAGCGCCTTCTCGCTGTGCTTCACGAGCTTGACCGTGGCGCCAGTCGCGCGCACGGCGGCGGCCTTGCTTCCGTCGGTGAGGGCGACGGTCAGTTTGTTGTCGGCCGCGCTGAACCAGGAGCCGCCGTACGACGCTCCCGCCACGCGCTGCGCCTTGGTGTCGACGGCGGTCGCCGTCTTCTCGGCGGCGAGCCGGGCGACGGCCTGGCTCTTCGTCAGACCGAATTCCTTCTGCATGGCGGTGAGCAGGCCCTCGGACGCGGCCGCCTTCGATGCGGATGCCGATGCTGACATCGATGTCGGGGCCGCCGAGGAGTCGGGAGCGGCGGCCGACGCGGGCGCGAGCCCGGCCGTCGCCCACGTACCGACGAGGAGGAGTGCGGACAGACCGGTGCGTACAACTGTCTTGCGTCTCAAGGCATTCGCCCTTCGGTTGTTCCAGCGATCGTGGGGTTGGAACAGTGGAACAGCGGGCGAGTGAGAGCGCTCTCATCCGCCCCGGCCGGAGCGTATCCAAGGATCGTGGGCAGGTCCATGCCAATGGTCGAACGGAATTGGCGCGGGACTCGATTTGCCTGGTCGGGAGGGATTCGAACCGGGTGGAACAGTGCCTTCCGGTGGGTGTGCGGGCCGCTGCGGCAGCGTTCCAACTCCCCACGACCCGAGGGTTTTACAGCGTTGCAAGAGGCAAGCCGTGAACGCTTCTCACCGGAGAGTGGTCAGAGCGTGTCGGAGCGCGGTCGGCGCCGTCGGAGTGCCGTCAGAGCAACTCCGCCCAGCGCACCAGCGTCGCGAAGTCGCGCTCCCGCAGCCCTCGTCGCGGATGGATGCGCAACAGCAGCGCGGGACCGTCGTGGTGGGTCGCGACATACGTCGTGTCCAGGTCGGTGATCATGTCGTCGACCCAGGCGAAGGGGCGGCCGTCCGCCCACTCCACCAAGGGGCGCGTCTTCCAGTAGAGGCCGTCGGGATCCGTCGCGAAGAGTTCGGGCCACTCGATCACCGGCAGATCCGTCGGCAGCCCGACGGCCGGCGCGATCATGGTGTTGGCCTCGTGCATCCAGGTGGTGGCCCAGGCCAGTTCGAAGGGCAGCCCGGTGAGTATCGGGCCGTGGGCAGGGTTGAGCCGTACCCGCAGCCCGCGTCTGTGGGGCCGGGATCCCGGCGTCTGGCGGGCGAGCCAGCTCGACGGGTGCAGATGGTGCGTCGTGTAGCCGCGCGGCCGGGGCAGCCGCGCGGCGTACGGGTTGAGGGGGCCGTCGACGTCGAGGAGGAGCAAGGGGCGTTCGCGAACCGTCATGGAGAAGAAATGCCCGCTACGGGCGCCGTTTACGACCCCGGCGCACTCCCGTACCCGACCGGCGCGCTCAGAAGTCGGCGAGCGTCCGCTCGTCCAGCCTCGCCACGGAGTCCTGGGCGTGCGCGCGTTCGTACGCGTCCCGGATCCGCTCGATGCGCGCGTCGCGCGACGCCGCCTCCGATGCCGGGTACAGCAGGATCAGCTCATAGGAACGCTCCCGCTCGATCACGCCGTTGGAGTCGCGCCACTGGCCGCGGCCCTCCTGGATCGTCAGCCCGGACGGGAACTCCGGTGTGACCTGACGGTCGACGAACGCCATGAATTGACGATCCGTCACATCCGGCCCGCCGTCGGGCCGTTCCGTTCCGAAGAAGAGCCGCGTCTCGACGTAGGCCGCACCGCGGCGGGTCTCGCTGGGCTGCTGTTCGCTGTCGAGCGTCGCGTACGCGGCGGGCGCACCGACGGCCAGCACGGCGACGGCGGCACCGGCGACGGCGACCCACGCGCGCTGCCCGGGGGAGCGTGGCGCGCGCGGGCGGAGGGGGAGCTGGAATGTCTTCGGGACGGTCGGCATGGGGAGCGCTCTCTCTGGGGGTGGTCCGCACGGAGGGCTGTCACGTGCGCACTCACCCTGGCAAGCACCCGTCGCACGACCCCGCCGGAACACGATCCTCAGGCGGAAACCACCCACACGAGCGCATGCCCGCGGCCCCTCGCGCAGTACGTTGCTCCGATGACCACCGCTCCTCAGAGCCGCCCCGCCGACCTCGTCATCACGGGCTGCACCACGCTGACGCACGACGAGGACAAGAGCGGCGCCACCGCCGGCACCGCGGCCGGTATCGGCTTCGTCGACAACAGCGCGATCGTCGTACGTGACGGCGTCATCGAGTCGATCACCACCCCGGCGGCCGTCGCCGATCTGCCCGCGGTCGAACGCATCGACGCGCGCGGCCTGCTCGCCATGCCCGGACTGATCAACTGCCATACGCACACGCCGATGGTGGCCCTGCGCGGTATCGCCGAGGACCTGCCGATCGAGGAGTGGTTCAACGACTGGATCTGGCCCATCGAAACCAATCTCACCGACCGCGACGTCGAACTCGGCGCCCTCCTCGCCTGCGCCGAGATGATCCGCGGCGGTGTCACCACCTTCGCCGACCACTACTTCGCCATGGACAAGGTCGCCGAGGCCACCGAGGTGAGCGGGCTGCGTGCCAACCTCGGCTGGGGTTACTTCTCCAGCGAGGGCGCCGCCGGCCGGGAGCGCTCTCTCGACTTCGCGCTCCGGCTGCGGGGCGGCGCCGGCGGGCGGATCACCACATCCCTGGCGCCGCACGCCCCGTACACCGTGAATGACGACGATCTGGCCGCGACCGCCGAACTCGCCCGCGAGCACGGCCTGTTGGTGCACATCCACGCGGCGGAGAACAAGGAGCAGACGGCCGCGAGCGTCGCCGCGACCGGCCGTACGCCCATCGAGACCCTGCACCGCGCCGGACTGCTCGACGTCGACCTGCTCGTCGCCCACGGCACCGGCCTGACTCACGGCACCGGCCTGGCCCACGGCACCGGCCTGGCCCACGGCACCGGCCCCGCCGATAGCGGCGGCCTCGCTCACGACGACCTCGCCGTACTCGAACGCCGCACGGGGCGCGTCGCGTTCGCCACCGCGCCCAAGGGCTACCTCAAGTTCGGCTGGGACACGACACCGCTGCGCGCGCTGGCCTCGATCGGCGTGCCCGTGGGCCTTGCGACGGACGGGGCGGCGTCGAACAACACCCTTGACGTCTGGGAGAGCATGACGCTCACCGCGCTGACCCAGAAGTCGACGGAGCGCGACCCCGCCTGGCTGACCGCCCGTCAGGCGCTCCACCACGCCACCACCCAGAGCGCCCGCGCGGTCGGCCTCGGTGACCGGATCGGCGCCCTCGCTCCGGGACGGCGCGCCGATCTGATCCTGGTGGACCTGACGGGACCGCACACCCAGCCGGTGCACGACCACGCCGCGACGCTCGTCCTCAGCGCCCGCTCGGCCGACGTACTGACCACGATCGTCGACGGGAAGGTCCTGATGCGCGACCGCAGGCTCCTCACGCTCGACGTCCCGGGGATCGTCGAGGAACTTCACCCCCGGCTCGCGGCGTTGACGGAACGCGGCCACGGCCGCCGTATCCAGGACTACGACCCGGCGGCCGGGCCGTCCTGAACCGCTGATCGGGGACAAGCCCCGGGGGAAGACCCTCGGGGACGAGTCTTCGGGAACAAGCCCCCGGGGCGAGCCTTCGGAGACGGGCCTTCGGGGACAAGATCGAGGACAAGATGGCACGGTGAGACTCGAAGCGATCACCTGGGAGCGGCTGACCGACGCGCTGGCGGAGCGTGCCATGCGGACCGAGGCCGACGACGGCAGCCCCTGGCTGCGCATCGCCATGGACGGCGCCCCCGCCGCGCACCCCAGCGTACCGGCCGACGCGCTCGCCGACGCCCTGCGGCTCCGCGGCCGTTCGGTGCTCTCCGTCGGGACAAGTGGCTTCCTGCGGCCCGCGTCGCTGCGGTACGAGTACGGGCGGCACGACCCCGACTCGTACTACGACGGCTGGTTCGACACGGGCGCGCTGTGGCGGGAGGTGTTCGGACCGGTGGAAGCCGGTGGAACCGGCCGTGTCCTGCCCGATCTCTGGGACCCCGCCACCGACCGCGCGACCCGCAGCGCGCGGGTCGAACTTCCGCCGGGCGGTGTGCTGTTGGTGCACGGGCCGCTGCTGCTCGGACACTGGTTCCCGTTCGACCTCACGGTGCATCTGCGGCTGTCGCCGGCCGCGCTCCGCCGCCGTACCGACGAGAGCGAGCGGTGGACACTGCCCGCCTTCGAGCGGTACGAGCGGGAGGTCGGCCCGGCCGAGGCCGTGGACGTTCTCGTACGGGCGGACGATCCGCGGCATCCCGCCTGGGCGCTCCGGCAGAGCTGAACCGCGACCGGCACGCGGTTACGGCACCGGTGGCCGGCCGCCGGGCACGGCGACGGCCAGGGCGCCGGCGCGACAACCGACCGCCGCGGCCGCCACGGGGTCGGCGCCCGCCAGCAGGGCCGCGAGGAAGGCGCCGTTGAACGCGTCGCCCGCCCCGGTGGAGTCGACGGCCCGCGCGGGGACGGGCGGAACGTGCGCCGTCACGGCTCCGTCCGCCGCCACCAGCGCGCCGTCCGGTCCCAGCGTCACCACGACGAGCGGGAAGCGGCGGCTCAGCTCGGCCGCCGCCTTCTCGGCGTCCGGGACGCCGGTGAGCAGCCGGGCCTCGTCCGCGTTCGGCAGGAGCACCTGGACACCGTCCGCCGCCGCCAGGAACACCTCGGCGCCGAGGTGCGCGATGAAGCCCGTCGACGCGGGGTCCACGCTCACCGGGACGCCCCGCCCCAGCGCCGAGTCCATGGCCGCGCGCACCACGTGACGGCTGATGGCGGCGAAGAAGAGATAGCCGGAGATGTGCAGCCGGCCGACTCCGTCGAGCAGCGAGTCCGACCAGTCGGCGGCGCTCAGGCGCAGGACGGCTCCGCTGTCGGTCAGGAAGGTGCGTTCGGCCGAGGCGTCGACCAGCGAGACGACGGTGGCGGTCGCCGCGTCGTCGTCGACGACGAGATGGGGCCGGACGCCCGCCGCCCGCAGCCGTTCCTCGTGCCATCCGGCGGCGTCCGCGCCGACCCGGCCGAGCAGCCGGACGTCCGCGCATCCTGTGGACACGGCCCAGCACGCCGCGTTGGCTCCGGCGCCGCCCGGCAGGGTGCGGATCTCGGCCGCCGTGTCCGTGCCGTGCGCGAGCGGCGTACGGTGCCGGGCCACCACGTCGGTGACGACGTCCCCGACGATCAGCAGCGCGCCCGCGTCGCCGCCGGCGGGGCGCTCACCGCTCACCGCGCCGCCGCGATCAGCGCGGCCAGCCGTACGTTGCCCCGTACGGCGGCCAGATTCGCCTCCAGGGACGCGCCGCCGGTCCGTCGCATCAACTCGCCCAGCAGGAACGGCGTCACCGCCTGCCCGCCGATGCCCCGCTCCCGGCACTCCGTCAGTGCCTCGGCGAGCACCCGGTCGTGCAGCTCCGGATCGAGCTGCTCCGCCTCCGGCACGGGATTGGCGACGATCAGCGCGGCCTCCGGCCCGCCGAGCGCGTCCTGGGCGGCCATCACCGCCGCGACCTCCTCCGGGGAGCGCACCGTCCAGTCGACGGGCTCGCCGGACGACGTCAGATAGAAGCCGGGGAAGTGCTCCGTGCCGTACCCGAGGATGCCGATGCCCAGGGTCTCCAGGCGCTGCAGGGTCGCCGGTACGTCCAGGATCGACTTCACGCCCGCGCACACCACGGTGATCCGCGTCTCGGCGAGCAGCCGCAGGTCGGCCGACTCGTCCTGGGCCCTGACCCAGTCGCGGTGCACACCACCCAGGCCGCCGGTCGCGAATACCCGGATCCCGGCGCGGGCGGCGAGGAACGCCGTCGCGGACACGGTCGTCGCGCCGCTCGCTCCCGTGGCGAGGGCGGGCGCCAGATCGCGATGGCCCAGCTTCCGCACGGACGGGTCTCCCGCGACCCGCTCCAACTGGTCCTTGTCCAGGCCCACATGGGCCCGGCCGTCCAGTACGGCGACGGTGGCGGGGACGGCGCCGCCGGACCGTACCAGCGCTTCCAGTTCCTCGGCGACGGCCAGATTGCGCGGTCGCGGCAGACCGTGCGCGATGATCGTCGACTCCAGGGCGACCACGGGCCGGCGCGCGTCGAGCGCCTCCCGCACCTCGGGGGACAGCAGCAGTGTCGTGTCAGGCATGTCCCATCCCTGGCACCGGACGGGGCTCCGCAAACGTCACCGGCCGACCCGGGACCGACCAGGGCCGACCCGGTCCGGGCAGGTCGCGGAGCCGGGGCGCGTCAGAACAGCGGCGCGGGCAGCACGCCTTCCAGCGCCAGCAGTTGGCGCTTGGTCTCCAGGCCGCCCCCGAAGCCGCCCAGTCCGCCGCCGCTCTCCACCACCCGGTGGCACGGCACCACGATCGGCAGCGGGTTGGACCCCATCGCGGCGCCGACCGCCTGGGCCGCGCCGGGACTGCCGACCCGGTCGGCCAGATCGCCGTAGCCGACGACCGTGCCGTACGGAACGCCGGCCGCCAGCTCGCGCAGCACCTGCCGGTTGAAGCCGCCCGACAGCGACCAGTCCAGCGGCAGCTCGAACTCCCGCAGGGTGCCGTCGAAGAAGGCCGCCAGCTGACGTATCGGCTCGGCCAGCCGGCCCGCCGGATCCTCGACGGGCTCGGCGCCGAGCCGCCCCCTCAGCTGTCGAAGTGCCGTGTCCCGCCGCCCGGTCGTGGCGTGGAAGACAACCGTCACAAGTCCTTCACCGGTGGCGGCCAGCAGCAGTGGACCGATGTCGCTTCCGACGACGGCCCACTCCACCGACTGCGCGTTGCTGTCCATGCCGACAACGCTACGGCCAGGGTCTGACAACGGGCCCCGGCCCCGTCGAAGGCCGCCGGTCAGCCCACCGCGTCCCGCACCACGTCCGGGTTGTTGGTGATGATGCCGTCCACGCCGAACCCGTCCACACGCACCGCGCCCGCGGCGTCGTTGACCGTCCAGGTGCTGACCTGGAGCCGCTTGCCGTGCGCGCCCTTCAGCCGGTGCACGGCGGCCACGTACTCGGCGGTGAGCGTGGAGTGCGTCGGGTTGATCTGGTCGGTGAACTTTGCGTACGAGGGCAGGTCGGCCACCGCCGGCGTACCGAGGAACCCGGTGGTCACGTCGGGCCGCTGCTCGTGCACGGCCCGCACGCTGTCCGCGCCGAAGCTCTGGATCACGAGCTTGTTCCGCACGTGCGCGCGGTCCAGCCAGCCCTCCGCGCGGAGCACGCGCAGGATGTCCTTCTCGATGCCCGGGTACAGCTCGGGCGCCTTGATCTCCAGAAGGAGCTTCTGCCGGTTGTCATCGACGGTGTCCAGATACTGCTTCAGCGTCGGCACCCGCGCGCCCGCCCACTCGGGCCCGAACCAGCTGCCCGCGTCCAGACGCGCGATCTCCGCCGCGGTGAAGTCCTTCACATTCCACGGAGAGCGGTCGGGGAAGACCTGCTCGGCGTCGGTGGTGCGCCTGAGGTCGGTGTCGTGCAGGACGACCAGCCGGCCGTCCTTCGTGCGCTGGACGTCGTTCTCCACCCAGTCGATGCCCAGTTCCTCGGCCTTGTCGACGGCGGCGAGGGTGTTCTCCGGCGCGTAGGCGGAGGCGCCGCGGTGCGCGATGACCAGCGGATCCGCGCCCTGACGGGCCGCCGCGGCGGACGCGGGGGACGTCTCCGGGGCCGCGGCCCGCGGGGCGGCGGCCGACGTGGTTCCCGGCAGAGCCAGAGCGGCGGCTCCCAGCAGCGCGACGGTCGCGTTCACAGAGGTGCGTGCGTACACGTGGACTCCTTGCGTCGATCGATCACGGACGGGGCCGAGAGTGACAGCCGGCGGCCAACACGCGACAGGCGAAGGTTGGCCACAACGTGAACGGACTGCGCCCGAGCCGGGCCCGGCGGCGGTCTCCATGTCGACAAAAGGGTGACCTGATGTTTGCTTGCCGTGCCGCTGGTCATACCCTCGCCCCCGAACCAACGCTTCCGCAGACGGCTCATCAGGAGCGAAGGGCGTACCGCATGCAGGGCACCACCGACGGATTCAGCTACGGCCTGATCACCCCCGTGGCGGCCTTTCTCATGGCCTGCCTCGGCGGCGCGCTGGGCCTGCGCTGCGCCATCAGATCCCTGCACACGTCCGAACGCGGACGCAAGGCCGGCTGGCTCGCGCTCGCCGCCACCGCGATCGGCTCGGGCGTCTGGACGATGCACTTCATCGCCATGACGGGCTTCGCCGTGGCGGAGACACCCCTGACCTACGACCCGGCCACGACCCTCGCCAGCCTCGCCCTCGCGATCGTCATGGTCGGTCTCGGCATCTTCATCGTGGGATACCGGGGCACGACCACGATGGCCCTGGTCACCGGTGGTACCGTCACCGGCCTCGGCATCGCGAGCATGCACTACCTGGGCATGGCCGGAATCCGGCTCCAGGGCAGCATCGAGTACGACACGCTGACCGTCGGCGGCTCCGTCGCCATCGCCGTCGTGGCGGCCACCACGGCGCTCTGGGCCGCCGCCTCCGTCCACAGTCTGCTGATGAGCCTGGCCGCCAGCCTGGCGATGGGTGTGGCCGTCACCGGGATGCACTACACGGGCATGGCCGCCGTCCACGTCCATCTGCGGCTGCCCGGCAGCTCGGCGGAGGCCGCCGAAGGCGGCGAACCGGCGGCCACACTGCTCGGGCCCATGCTGGTGGGGCCCGGCGTCTTCCTGCTGCTGGCGGCCGTCGTGGTGATCTTCGACCCGCTGATGGTCATGGGCGGCCAGGACGCCCGCGACCCGGTCTCCCAGGGCCGCGACGGCCGAGGACGCCACGAGCGCGCCCTGCCCGGCGTACCGGCCCAGCGGGCCCCGCGGGAGCCCACGTACGGCGAGAGCGCCGAGGAGACGGTGTCCAGACGGGCCGGGCGGTCCGGGCGGTCCGGCGGCGGGTCGCGCGGCGTCCACGACTGGTGATCCGACGGGTGATCCACCCTCGACTGTCAGTGGGTGGTCGTACGGTGGATACATGCGGCCAGTTTCCAAGATCGAACGTACTTCGGCGCCTTTTGAGGTCATCAGCTCCTACCAGCCCAGCGGCGACCAGCCGACGGCGATCGCGGATCTGGAGCGCCGCATCCGCGCAGGTGAGCAGGATGTCGTCCTGCTCGGTGCGACGGGCACCGGCAAGTCGGCCACCACGGCCTGGATGATCGAGAAGCTTCAGCGCCCCACCCTGGTGATGGCTCCGAACAAGACGCTGGCGGCCCAGCTGGCGAACGAGTTCCGCGAGCTGCTGCCCAACAACGCCGTCGAGTACTTCGTCTCGTACTACGACTACTACCAGCCCGAGGCGTACGTCCCCCAGTCGGACACCTACATCGAGAAGGACTCCTCGATCAACGACGAGGTCGAGCGGCTGCGCCATTCGGCGACGAATTCGCTGCTCACCCGCAGTGACGTGATCGTGGTCGCGTCCGTCTCCTGCATCTACGGCCTGGGTACGCCCCAGGAGTACGTGGACCGGATGGTGCCGCTGAAGGTCGGCGAGGAGTACGACCGCGACCAGCTGCTGCGCCGCTTCGTCGACATCCAGTACACGCGCAACGACATGGCGTTCACCCGCGGCACCTTCCGGGTCCGCGGCGACACCATCGAGATCTTCCCGGTCTACGAGGAACTGGCCGTCCGCATCGAGATGTTCGGCGACGAGATCGAGGCCCTCTCCACGCTCCACCCCCTCACCGGCGAGATCATCAGCGAGGACCGGGAGCTGTACGTCTTCCCGGCCAGCCACTACGTGGCGGGGCCCGAGCGCATGGAGAAGGCCGTCAACGGCATCGAGCGCGAGCTGGAGGAGCGCCTCGCCGAGCTGGACAGACAGGGCAAACTCCTGGAGTCCCAGCGGCTGCGCATGCGCACCACGTACGACATCGAGATGATGCGCCAGATCGGCTCCTGCTCCGGTATCGAGAACTACTCGATGCACTTCGACGACCGCTCGCCGGGCACCGCGCCCAACACCCTCCTCGACTACTTCCCCGAGGACTTCCTGCTGGTCATCGACGAGTCGCACGTCACCGTCCCCCAGATTGGCGCGATGTACGAGGGTGACGCGTCCCGCAAGCGCACGCTGGTGGACCACGGCTTCCGGCTGCCGTCCGCGCTGGACAACCGCCCGCTGAAGTGGGAGGAGTTCCAGGAGCGCGTCGGCCAGACCGTCTATCTGTCGGCCACCCCCGGGAAGTACGAACTCTCCCGTGGCGACGGGTTCGTGGAGCAGATCATCCGCCCCACCGGGCTCATCGACCCGGAGGTCGTGGTCAAGCCCACCGAGGGTCAGATCGACGACCTGGTGCACGAGATCCGCGCCCGCACCGAGAAGGACGAGCGCGTCCTGGTCACCACCCTCACCAAGAAGATGGCCGAGGACCTGACCGACTACTTCCTCGAACTGGGCGTACAGGTCCGCTATCTGCACAGCGACGTCGACACCCTGCGCCGTATCGAGCTGCTGCGCGAACTGCGCGCGGGGGAGTACGACGTCCTCGTCGGCATCAACCTGCTGCGTGAGGGCCTCGACCTCCCCGAGGTGTCGCTCGTGGCGATCCTCGACGCCGACAAGCAGGGCTTCCTGCGGTCGGGCACCTCGCTGATCCAGACGATCGGCCGCGCGGCGCGCAACGTCTCGGGCCAGGTCCATATGTACGCGGACAAGATCACCCCGGCGATGGAGCAGGCCATCGACGAGACCAACCGACGCCGCGAGAAGCAGATCGCGTACAACACCGAGCGCGGACTCGACCCGCAGCCGCTGCGCAAGAAGATCAACGACATCGTCGCGACCATCGCGCGCGAAGAGGTCGACACCGAGGCACTGCTCGGTACGGGCTACCGGCAGGGCAAGGACGGCAAGCAGGCGAAGGCTCCGGTGCCGACGCTCTCCCGGGCGGACAGAGCGGGCAAGCAGGGCGCGGTGGTCACCGACCGGCCCGCGGCCGAACTGGCCGGAATCATCGAGGAGATGACCGATCGCATGCGCGCGGCGGCCGCTGATCTGCAGTTCGAGGTGGCCGCGCGACTGCGCGACGAGGTGAGTGAACTGAAGAAGGAACTGCGGCAGATGAGGGAAGTGGGGCTGGCCTGACACCGCCGCGTCCGGTGTGTTGCAAGACCGACACAAAAACGGCCGAAGTCTCCTGCGCTGTCAGTGTGACTGCGTAGGGTACGGGACAACCGCACACATGGACGGTTGCGGGGGAACTTCCGAGAGGGGACAGCGCGTGGTCGACGTATCCAAGGGCAGTGCCGGGGGCCCTGGGGTCAACCTGACCAAGGGGCAGGCGATCAGCCTGGAGAAGAGGGGCGGCGGCACCCTGACCGCGGTCCGCATGGGGCTCGGCTGGCAAGCCGCCCCGCGTCGTGGCCTGTTCGGGTCACGCACCCGCGAGATCGACCTGGACGCCTCGGCCGTGCTCTTCGCCGACAAGCAGCCGGTCGACGTGGTCTTCTTCCGCCACCTCGTCAGCGACGACGGCTCCGTACGGCACACCGGCGACAATCTCGTCGGCGGCGCCGGGCAGGGCGGCGACGACGAGGCGATCCTCGTGGATCTGCAGCGGGTTCCGGTGCACATCGACCAGATCGTCTTCACGGTGAACTCGTTCACCGGCCAGACGTTCCAGGAGGTGCAGAACGCCTTCTGCCGCATCGTCGACGAGACCAACGGCGACGAGCTGGCCCGCTACACACTCGACGGCGGCGGTCAGTACACCGCGCAGATCATGGCCAAGGTGCACCGCGCCGGTGCCGGCTGGCAGATGACCGCCCTGGGCAACCCGGCCAACGGCCGGACGTTCCAGGACCTGATGCCGGCGATCCTGCCGCACCTGTAGGCACGGCTCTCGCCAGCGCAAGCGCAGCTCCCGGAGGCAAGGCCGCCGGGAGCTGTACCGCTTGCCGGGCGGTATCGACAGACAGTCTTACCGAGCACCGAGCACCGAGCACCGAGCACCGACCGGCACCAACCGAACCGTCTCACCGAGCAGTTCGGACACGGCACCACAGAACGACATCACTACGGGCCACCGACGCGTGACCGACGAGGGGACAGAGGCGATGACGGCCGAGCTGGTCCGGGGGCAGAACCACCCCTTGCCCCACAGCCGACTGGAGATCCGGGTGACGGCCGGAGTACCGGTCCTGGCGTGTGCCACCCTCGGCGACGACCGGGGCACGGTCCTCGGTGTCGAGTGGATCGCCCACCCCGGTTCGCCCACGCTGCCCGGCATCGAGGTGTCCCGGCAGGCCGCCGCCGGGCTGCGCTTCCATGTCGACCTGGAGGCCCTGCCGGACCGCGCGCATCTCGTGCACGTCCTGCTCGCGCTCCCCGAAGGGGTCGGCGGACCGTCCAGATTCGGCACCACGGCCGCCCCGTTCGCCGCCGTCACCGCGACCGACGGCACCGAGATCGCCAGCTTCACCCTCACCGGCCTGGAGGCGGAGTCCGCCGTCGTCGCGCTGGAGCTTTACCGCCGACAGGGCGCCTGGAAGGTCCGCGCCGTCGGCCAGGGGTACGCGGGCGGGCTCGCCGAGCTGTTCGGCGACCAAGGTGTGCCGCAGGCCCGCGAGTTCGCCGCCGGGATCCAGGAAGCCGTGGCCCGGCACATGGCCAGCGCGATCCAGGCACCGCTGACCGGCACGCCCGACGGCGTACGTGTCCGCTCCGACAGGTCCGCCACGGCCACCCAGCCCGGCCAGACCGCGGGAGGCGCCGCGGGCGCGGGAGCCTCGCCGGGCTCCGGCGTGACCCCCGGCGCGGGTACGGCCCCCGGCACCGGCGCCACCCCGCACCAACTGCCGGGCACCCCCGGCCAGCAGCCGGCCTCCCCGTCGGACGGTCAGGGCCAGCAGCCGGCCGCCGCCGCGCACGCCGCCGCCGGCGGACGGGTCAATTACACGCACCCCCGCCGGCAGACCACCGCCCCGCCCACCCCGCCGCCCGCGTCGCCGCCGACGCAGCCCGGCCAGGCGCCCCGCCCGGTCGCGGGTGACGCGACCGGCTGGTCCATGGAGGAGCGCCTGTACAACCAGGTGTGGGGCATGTTCGAGGACCTGGCCCGCGCCACCGCCGCCTACCGCAGCGCCGTCGACTTCGCCGAGTCCCGGATGGACCAGGAGCTGGACCGGGTCCTGTCCGACCCGCGCAGCCGGATAGGCGGCACGGGCGACGCGGCCCGCCAGGTCGCCCGCGCCAAGCGCGACCAGCTCACCGACCAGGCGCGCGAGGCCCTCGACCGGGACCTCGGCCAGCTGGCCGCCGAGTCCGACGTCGTCGAGCCCGCCCTGCCGCCCGCGTACGCCCGCTGGGACAACCCCGTCTGGCACGCCTACCGCGTCCCGATGGACAACCCGATGGCGCTGCGCCTCGGCGATCTCCACCTGCCCGAGCGCACGGACCTGCGGATCCCCATGCTGGTCAGGCTCCCGCTGGAGCGCGGCCTGTGGATCGACAGCGGCCGGTCGGGCTCGGAGGGCGCCCTGATGCTGGACGAGGGACAGCTGCGCAAGCTCGCCATGGACAACGCGGTCGGCCATGCCGCACGCCTCCTCGCGGCCTACCCGCCCGGCGAGTTCACCGTCCATGTGATCGACGCCGCGGGCTCGGCCGCCATGTCCCTCGCCCCGCTGGTCGCCGCGGGCGTGCTGAACCAGCCTCCGGCGAGCGGCGCCGCCGGCGTCTCCGCCGTGCTCGCGAAGCTCACCCAGCGCGTGGACCTGGTGCAGATGGCCGTCAGGGGCGGTGCGGCCGACTCGCTGCCGCCCGAGCTGGACACCGCCGAGCAGCTGCTGATCGTCAACGACTTCCCGCACGGGTTCGACGACCGCGCGGTCACCCAGCTGCGGTATCTCGCCGACGAGGGCCCGGCCGTCGGGGTCCATCTGATGATGGTCGCGGACCGCGAGGACGCCAGCGCGTACGGCCCCGTACTCGACCCGCTGTGGCGCTCGCTGCTGCGGATCACCCCGGTCGCCGACGACCACCTCGCCGACCCGTGGGTCGGGCACGCGTGGACGTTCGAACCGCTGACGATGCCGCCGGGCAGCGAGATACTCCGGCGAGTGCTCGAACAGGTCGCCGAGGCACGCCGCGCCTGGCGCCGCTGACGCGTCCGTGCCCCCGTCCGCGCCCGGGCTGCCGTCCGTGTGCGGGGCTCGTGCGCGCCCGGTCCCCCGTCCCGGTCCGGGCGCGTGTCCCCGCTCCCGTCCGTGAACGGCTGACTAGCAGCTGACCTGCACCTCGGCACCTGCCTGACCCTGGACTTTACCTTCTCTTGGGGTTTCCTGTACTCTCCATTGAACGGAGGGGAGTACTCCCACACCGCGACGTACCCGTCAATACGGACCGCCATCGGTCCCGGGGCGTCGGCCCGCAGGCGCAGATGAGACGCTCGGGTGGAAGAGACCTCCGGCAGCGACGACGCTGATCAGTAGCCGTACGACGCCGGAGGCGCAGTGGACGTTTCATGGACTTTGTGGGCCCTGACCATTCTTGGTCTGTGTGCCCTGATCGCGGTCGACTTCCTCATCGGGCGCAAGCCCCATGACGTGTCGATCAAGGAAGCCGGTATCTGGACGATCGTCTGGATCGTTCTCGCCATACTCTTCGGCGTCGGCCTTCTGATGTTCGGCAACAGCCAGGCATCGGGCGAGTTCTTCGCCGGATTCATCACCGAGAAGTCGCTCAGTGTCGACAATCTCTTCGTCTTCATCCTGATCATGGCGAAGTTCTCGGTGCCCTCACACCTCCAGCAGCGGGTGCTGCTCGTCGGTGTGCTCATCGCCCTTGTCCTGCGCGCCATCTTCATCGCGGCCGGTGCGGCGATCATCGGCACCTTCTCGTGGGTCTTCTACATCTTCGGCGCGTTCCTCATCTACACCGCCTGGAAGCTCGTCCAGGAGGCGCGTGCCGGTGAGGAAGAGGAGGAGATCGAGGACAACCGCCTGCTGAAGTCTGTACAGAAGCGCTTCGGTGTCGCCGACAGGTACCACGGCACGAAGCTCTTCATCCAGAACAACGGCAAGCGCGTCCTGACCCCGCTCATGGTGGTCATGATCGCCATCGGCACCACCGATGTGCTGTTCGCGCTGGACTCGATCCCGGCGATCTTCGGTCTGACCCAGGACCCGTACATCGTCTTCACCGCCAACGCCTTCGCGCTGATGGGTCTGCGGCAGCTGTACTTCCTGATCGGTGGTCTGCTCAAGAAGCTGGTCCACCTCAGTTACGGTCTGTCGGTCATCCTCGGCTTCATCGGCGTCAAGCTGGTGCTGCACGCTCTGCACGAGAACGGGGTGCATGTCCCGGAGATCTCCATCTCGTTCTCGCTCGCCGTCATCTGCGGTGTGCTGATCGTCACCACGATCACCAGCCTGATCGCCTCCAAGAAGCAGGCGGAGCGTGAGGCGGCCGAGGGCAAGGACGCCGGGGTCGAGGGCAAGGACAGCGAGGGCAAGGCCGACATCGAGGCCTGACCGCGCCACGTACGAGACACACCTACGAGACACACGTTCGTAGGTGGTGAGTACCTGACAGGCGTACGAGACGCCCGGACCGGGGCGAGTGGCATCAGCCGCTCGCCCCGGTCCCGTCCGTGCGCCGGGGTCGCCTCAGTACCTGACGGTGATCCGCCGCGCGGGCCCGTCCACCCGCACCGTGCCGCCGTACGGAACGACCAACTGCGGATCGGTGTGCCCGAAGTCCACGTCGAAGACGGCCATCGTGTCGGGGGCGTACGTGTCCAGCGCCCGCACCACCGCCGCGCGCTGCTCCCGGGCGTACAGCGCCGACTCCTCCGGGCTGTTCCGGCGCTCCAGCGACCAGGTCTTGGCCCGTCCCATCAGCAGCGCGGGGAAGCGCCGCAGCAGCCCCCGCTCGCCCAGGTCGCGCAGCACCCGGAAGACCTCGTCGGCGCCCGGCAGCTCCTCCGAGGTCTCCAGCAGCAGCACACAGCCGTCGTACGCGCCGAGGTCGTCCTGGATCTCCCGGCCGGCCGTGAACAGCCCGGACAGGGTCTCCAGATTTCCGCCCCAGGTCCGGCCCTCCACGACTCGCGCGGGCCCGTGCACCGTCCAGCCCGCGCCCGGCCGGGTCTCGGGCTCGGTGAGGAAGGTCGCCGGGTCGGCCCAGTCGCGGTCGATGTCGCGGTAGCGCGCGGCGGGAGCGAGTTCGTACGGCCCCGAGGTGAAGAGAGCGGCGCGCAGCGACGCCTCCGTAAGAGGATCCATCGCGCCGGGCCGGCCCAGCTCGCACATCACGCTGCCGCCGTGGAAGGCGACGATCCCGGTGTTCCAGAGGAAGGCCAGCAGATTGGTGTTGTCGCTGTAGCCGAAGAACGGCTTGGGGGAGGCACGGATCAACTCGCGGTCCAGCAGCGGCAGTACGGTGATCTGGTCGTCCCCGCCGATGCTCGCGATGACCGCCTTGACCGTCGGGTCCGCGAAGGCGGCGTGGAGGTCGTCGGCCCGCTCACGCGGCGTGGACCCCATCTTCCGCGTCGCCGGATACTCGACGGGCACCAGGCCGAAGTCCTTCTCCAGCCGGGTCAGACCCAGTTCGTACGGGCGCGGGAACAGACCCGGCAGCCCTGACGAGGGGGAAAGCACGGCGATCCGGTCGCCGGGGCGGGGCTTGGCGGGATACGTGAGCGGCTGCATACGGCCGGAGCGTAACGAGAGCCCCGCGCCGGGGGCAGCCGGTTTTCCGCGGGACGAGGGGACGGCCCGCCTGCCAGCCGTGTGTTCGCGCTACCAGCCGCGTTCGCGCCAGGCCGGCAGCTGCGGACGCTCGGCGCCGAGCGTCGTGTCGTCGCCGTGGCCCGGATAGACCCAGGTCTCGTCGGGCAGCCGGTCGAAGAGTTTCGTCTCGACGTCGTTGAGCAGACTGGCGAAGGCCGCCGGGTCCTGGTGCGTGTTGCCCACGCCGCCGGGGAAGAGGCAGTCGCCGGTGAAGAGGTGCGGGTGGCCGTGCGGGTCGTCGTAGACCAGGGCGATCGACCCCGGCGTATGACCGACGAGATGGCGCGCGGTCAGTTCGATCAGCCCGACCCGGATCGTGTCGCCGTCCTCGACCAGCACCTCGGTCGGGACGGGGATGCCCTCGGCGTCGTACCGTCCGGCGTACGTCTCGGCGCCGGTGGCGGCCACGACCTCGGCCAGCGCCTGCCAGTGGTCCCCGTGCCGGTGCGTGGTGACGACGGACGCGATGCCGTCGTCACCGATCAGCGTCAGCAGCGTGGCCGCGTCGTTCGCCGCGTCGATCAGCAGTTGCTCCCCGGTGGCCCGGCAGCGCAGCAGATAGGCGTTGTTGTTCATCGCGCCGACGGCGACCTTCGAGATCATCAGGTCGGTCAACTCGTGCACATCGGCCGGTCCGTCGAGCTTCACGGCTCCGCTGTAGGTCATACGACTCAGCCTATAGCGGGGGCAGTACGGGCAGCGAGGAGTCCGAGGTCTTGAGCGCCGACCCGTCACGCCGGCCGGCGAGCCAGCCCATGAGGTCGGCCGCCGGGCCCGTGACGGCGGCCGGGGTGCCGTCGGCGCGGCCAGTGCGCCAGGCGCGTCCGTCGGGGGAGGTCAGGGCGAGCGGCGGTACGCCGGCGTGCCCGGCGAAGCGCTCGGTCAGGAAGTCGATCTCGCGGTCGGTGAAGTCGGCGGAGAGGTCTTCGAGATCCAGGCCGATGCCGAGGTCGACATGGTGCAGCTCGACCTCGACGAGCCTGCGGAACGGGATCCGGGCGGCGACGTCCGTCACACCGTTGCGGAGCGCGACCGTGCGTGCCCAGTCGGCGGGGACGGCCGCCAGCCGCTGGAAGTGCTCGGCCGTGGCGCGAACGTCGGCGACCTGCGTGTCCAGGGGGCGCGGGGCGTCCCGCTCGATGTCGGAGTCCCGGGTGACGGAGTCCGGGTACATCGGCCGGCCTTCGAGCACATTGACGAGGGCGTCGGCGTTCCTGGCGAGATGAGCCAGTACGTGACCACGGCTCCAGCCCGGCAGCCGTGACGGCTCGGCCACGGAGGCGTTGTCCAGTCGGGCGGCCGCGGTGAGGAGCCGCTCGGTCGCTTCACGCAGGGAATCCAGGTCGCGCACATGATCAAGCATGAGCCGACGATAGTCCCACCACTCCTTCGGGTGAAGGCGGCAACAAGCAGCCGTAATTCGAATGCGCGTGCTATAAGCTCGTCTGAGGCATCCTGGTAAGGAGCCCTCGCAGCCCGGTGCCCCAGTGACCCGGGTCATTCCGTTTGGCAGTCCATCGCTCTGGCGACCCCCATTACTCTGGTAAGGGGGCTCCGCCCCTGCTTCTCTCTAGAAAGGTGCGGACCGGCGTGGCCGACCGTCTCATCGTCCGTGGCGCTCGCGAACACAATCTCAAGAATGTCTCGCTCGACCTTCCCCGTGACTCCCTGATCGTCTTCACCGGGCTCTCCGGGTCGGGCAAGTCCTCCCTCGCGTTCGACACGATCTTCGCCGAGGGACAGCGTCGCTATGTCGAGTCGCTGTCCTCCTACGCCCGGCAGTTCCTCGGCCAGATGGACAAGCCGGACGTCGACTTCATCGAGGGCCTCTCACCGGCCGTCTCCATCGACCAGAAGTCCACCTCCCGCAACCCCCGCTCGACGGTCGGCACGATCACCGAGGTCTACGACTACCTCCGGCTGCTCTTCGCCCGTATCGGCAAGCCCCACTGCCCCGAGTGCGGCCGGCCGATCACCCGCCAGTCGCCGCAGGCCATCGTCGACAAGGTCCTGGAGCTGCCCGAGGGCAGCCGCTTCCAGGTGCTGTCGCCGCTGATCAGGGAGCGCAAGGGCGAGTTCGTCGACCTGTTCTCGGACCTCCAGACCAAGGGGTACAGCCGGGCGCGCGTCGACGGGCAGACCATCCAGCTGAGCGAGCCGCCGAAGCTCAAGAAGCAGGAGAAGCACACCATCGAGGTGGTCGTCGACCGCCTCACGGTGAAGGGCAGCGCCAAGCGCCGGCTGACCGACTCGGTCGAGACCGCGCTCGGGCTCTCCGGGGGCATGGTCGTGCTCGACTTCGTCGACCTCCCGGAGGACGACCCCGAGCGCGAGCGGATGTACTCGGAGCATCTGTACTGCCCGTACGACGACCTGTCGTTCGAGGAGCTGGAGCCCCGTTCCTTCTCCTTCAACTCGCCCTTCGGCGCCTGCCCCGACTGCACGGGCATCGGCACCCGCATGGAGGTCGACCCGGAGCTGATCGTCCCCGACGAGGAGAAGTCGCTCGACGAGGGCGCCATCCACCCCTGGTCGCACGGCCACACCAGGGAGTACTTCGGCCGGCTCATCGGCGGTCTGGCCGAGTCTGTCGGCTTCCGTACGGACATCGCTTGGGCGGGACTGCCGCAGCGGGCCAAGAAGGCCCTGCTGTACGGCCACAAGACCCAGGTCGAGGTGCGGTACAGGAACAGGTACGGCCGCGAGCGGGCGTACACGACCCCGTCCTTCGAAGGCGCGGTCTCCTTCGTCAAGAGGCGGCACTCCGAGGCGGAGAGCGACACCAGCAGGGAGCGCTTCGAGGGCTACATGCGCGAGGTGCCCTGCCCGACCTGCCACGGCACCCGCCTCAAGCCGCTGGTCCTCGCGGTCACGGTCATGGACCGGTCCATCGCCGACATCTCCGCGATGTCGATCAGCGAGTGCGCCGACTTCCTCGGCAGGATGACGCTGAACGCCAGGGACAAGAAGATCGCCGAGCGTGTCCTCAAGGAGGTCAACGAACGGCTGCGGTTCCTGGTCGACGTCGGCCTGGACTATCTCTCGCTCAACCGCGCGGCCGGCACACTCTCCGGCGGCGAGGCGCAGCGCATCCGGCTCGCCACCCAGATCGGCTCCGGTCTGGTCGGCGTGCTCTACGTCCTGGACGAGCCGTCCATCGGCCTGCACCAGCGCGACAACCACCGGCTGATCGAGACCCTCATCCGGCTGCGCGACATGGGCAACACCCTGATCGTCGTGGAGCACGACGAGGACACCATCAAGGTGGCCGACTGGATCGTCGACATCGGCCCCGGCGCGGGCGAGCACGGCGGCAAGGTCGTCCACTCCGGCACGTTGAAGGAACTCCTCGACAACGAGGAGTCGATCACCGGGCAGTATCTGTCCCGCAAGAAGGCCATCCCGACGCCGGACGTCCGCAGGCCGGTCGACCCCGGGCGGAAGCTCACCGTGCACGGCGCGCGGGAGAACAACCTGCGGGACATCGACGTGTCGTTCCCGCTCGGCCTGTTCACCGCCGTCACGGGTGTCTCCGGATCCGGCAAGTCGACCCTGGTCAACGACATCCTCTACATGCACCTGGCCCGGGAGCTGAACGGCGCCAAGTCGGTGCCGGGGCGCCACACCCGCGTCGACGGGGACGATCAGGTCGACAAGGTCGTGCATGTCGACCAGTCGCCCATCGGCCGTACGCCCCGGTCCAACCCGGCCACGTACACCGGGGTGTTCGACCATGTGCGCAAGCTCTTCGCCGAGACGATGGAGGCGAAGGTCCGCGGCTATCTCCCCGGGCGCTTCTCCTTCAACGTCAAGGGCGGACGCTGTGAGAACTGCGCGGGCGACGGCACGATCAAGATCGAGATGAACTTCCTGCCGGACGTGTACGTCCCGTGCGAGGTCTGCCACGGCGCGCGCTACAACCGGGAGACCCTGGAGGTCCACTACAAGGGCAAGTCCATCGCCGAGGTGCTGGACATGCCCATCGAGGAAGGGCTCGACTTCTTCGAGGCCGTCCCCACGATCTCGCGCCATCTCAAGACGCTCAACGAGGTGGGTCTGGGCTATGTGCGGCTCGGCCAGTCCGCACCGACCCTCTCCGGCGGCGAGGCGCAGCGCGTGAAGCTGGCCAGCGAACTCCAGAAGCGGTCCACGGGCCGCACGGTGTACGTGCTGGACGAGCCCACCACCGGGCTGCACTTCGACGACATCAGCAAGCTGATCAACGTGCTGTCGGGGCTGGTCGACAAGGGCAACACGGTGATCGTCATCGAGCACAACCTGGACGTCATCAAGACGGCGGACTGGGTCGTCGACATGGGTCCCGAGGGTGGCAACGGCGGCGGGCTCGTCGTCGCCGAAGGCACACCGGAGCAGGTGGCCGGGGTCGCGACCAGCCACACCGGGAAGTTCCTGCGGGAGATCCTGGACGCGGAGCGGATCAGCGACGCGGCTCCCTCGGGACGTACGAAGTCACCGGCCCGCAAGACGGCGGCGAAGACCACGGCGGCGAAGACCACCGCTGCGAAGGCGCCGGCGAAGAAGGCCGCGGCCAAGAAGACGGCCGCGCGGTCCCGCAAGTCCTGACCTCGGC